>JBKJYB010000496.1:0-3405 GCA_046716045.1 Nitrosospira sp. | reverse complement strand
GTTCCGGAAGGCTCCGGGAAGATCGATGCAGACGATGTGGCGACAAATGAATAACGGGCGCTCTGAGCAGGTCAGTCGCCGTATCCTGCCACGTCTTGTATCATGCCCGAAAACGCCGTTGCAGCTTGCGTAGATACTCTGTTCGCTGTCAACGCTATTTTCTGACTTTTCTGCATCATGCGGGGAGCGCGTAGAATCTTGAATTATCGAACGGCTGGTTATGGGTGAACATGCCATGAATCGCATGCAGCAATTTACGCATGACGGCGCACACGCCCTGCAACGGGGTTTTGCCATGGGCGATCAGATGCTCGAAGAAGCCTTTCACATGCGGGTCATGCGCTTTGGCGCTCAAGGCCGGCAGATACAGGGCCTGGCGGATATAGCGGTTGCCGGCCTTGGAGATACGGGCACGCTTGTCCACGCTGGTGCCCGATTTAAAGTGGCGCGGATCCAGCCCGGCGGCTTTGACCCATTGCTTGTGGGTCAGGTTGGGCGGCAACAGCATCAACTCACCCAGAAGCGCGATGGCGCTGGTCTCGCCGATGCCCTTGACGGTGAGCAGCAAGTCGAACCGGCGCGCCAGCGCGGGATACGCCTGGATGAGCGTTTTGGCTTCCGTGGCGAGGTGGTCAATGCGCTTCTCCAGTTGCGCAATAGCCAGCTTCAAGTCGCGCAGGATAACTTTAGGTGTTTGCGGACTGAAGGTAAGCGCATGCTGCTGATTCTTGGCCGCCGCCTTATTGCGCGTGAGCGTGTTGATACGGCGGGCGAGTGCGCGCAACATCAGGGCTTCGGCGGCGGGACGCGTCCAGGGCTGATAAGGCATGCGCTCGGCGTACTGCGCCAGCGTGTCGGCGTCCACCGCGTCGGTCTTGCTGTTCTTCAGCAGCACCTTGGCGAAGTTATGCGCGGCCTTGGGATTGAGCACCATCAGCCGCACCCCGGCATCCGCCAGTGCCAGCGCCAGATCGAGGTGATACACCCCGGTGGCCTCCAGACACACGGTCACGCCGGGGAATTTGGACAGCCGCTTGAGCAGGCGCAGCCGCTCCGCCGGGGTGTTGGCAAACTTCTGACCTTTCATGGAGACGGCGTTTTTGCGAATCACCAGCATCAGCTCCGTGGCACCGGTATCAATGCCGGCGAAGACCGGTGTCGAACTCTTTGCGGGTACAAGCGTTTTAGTGGTCATGATGAATCCTGAAATAAGGTTGAGATACAATGATCACTGGTTCCCTGACCCTGCATAAGCGCCTACCATCCTTGCGAATACAGGCTCGAAGCCTGGGATACTCCGCGGTATTGGCGAATAGGGCGGGGAGCCAATCTACGCACAAGCTCAGACCAACAGGTCTGTCTTCAGGTCGGGACGGCTTCCCCAGTGAACCCATGATCTTACTTGCACCTTCAACCAAAATCAGAACAATTTCCATCATACAAGGTCGGGTGGAGCGAAGCGTAACCCATCAACGTAAATTTCACGCGCTGACTTCCTCCCACAACTTCTGCAGCCGTTTCGCGGAAACAGGGTAGGGCGTCTTCAATTCCTGGGCAAACAGCGAGATGCGCAGCTCTTCGACCTGCCAGCGGAATTCGGTGAGGTTGGGGTCGCTGACTCCGGTCTTGCGGTGCCGCTCCGAACGTTGCTCATATTGATTCCACAACCCGGCAATAACAGCGCCGTGGCGGCCGTCGCGCTCGGGATTGGCGGGGTACTTGTCGAAACGCAGAACAATGCCTTTCAAATAACGCGGCAGATGTTGCAACCGTTCCCATGGCGTGGCGCCTAAAAATCCCGGATAAACGAGATTGTCCAGCTGCACGCGCAGTTGCGCGCGCAGTTTCCCACTCGACTGCCCCGCGGCACTCCCGCCAGCCATAGACAGTTTCATCAGCAACGGCTGACATTCATTGGCGATGTTTTGCACGATCCGTGCAACCGCCTCACTAACAGCGGGTAGACGCACCCTTGCCCGCTGCCGCTGCGCGATGAAGTCTTTTTCGCAACGCGGCAGCGTGTCGCCGGCAATAAAGGCACGGTCCACGATGGCGCTCAGCATATCTTCCTTGAGCGCGCCGGGATTGATGAGAGTTTGCAATTGCAAGGCAGCCTGGCTCAGTCCAGATAGATTCCTTTCCAGTTGCTTCAGTTGCTCCTTAAGCTCGAAACGCAGCAATTGCCGCACGCCGCCGCGCATGCTGGCTTGCGCCGCCTCGCGCGTATCGAATAATTGGATGGCTATTTTTCCCTCATGCTCCACCAGCGCCGGGTAGCCGGTAAGTTTTTTGCCCGCACGCGTAAAAGCGATCTCTTCAGGTAAATCGCCAAAATCCCAGCATTTCACATCGTCGCGTTCAATAGGAAGACGTTCCCCCGAATCCGCCCGCGAGAACGTCAACTGCGCCGCCTCACCAAGCTGCGCCTTGAGCTGCGAGAGATCGCGGCTCATCGCCAACTCTTGCTCCGCATCGTCGACTATTTTGTAATTCATCAGCAGGTGGGGTGGCGGCTTTTCGTCCTTCCACGCATCCTGTGGAACGGTAACCCTGGTTTTGGCCTGAACAAACCGGGATAAAGCATCGGTCAGGGACATGGAGAGAAGTGCGGGTGATACGGTAACGCTTGACTCCTCGCTTTCGAGAAACCGGGTCACAAACTCCGGTATCGGCACCACATGGCGGCGTATCTGCTTGGGAAGCGCCTTCAGATACCAGGTAATCTTCTCGCGGATCAATCCGGGAACCAGTCTGTCGAATCGCACCGTATCCAGCTTATTGAGCAACGGCAACGGCATGGTCACGGTAACGCCGTCCAGTACGTGTCCGGGATCGAAGCGATAGGCGAGCGGCAGCGCAATCCCATCCGGCAGATCGATACCGTCCACAACCATGCTGTCAGGATATTGTTCCCCGGTGATCCGGTTCGCCTCGTGGCGCATCAGATATTCCTGGGTGAGATAAAGCAGGCGCGGGTTTTCCCGCTCCGCCTGTCTGCGCCATTTCTCGAATTCCGCACCGTTGCAGATGCCGTCCGGGACAACGGCATCGTAAAAGGCGAAAATTTCGCCTTCATCCACCAGTACATCCTGGCGGCGCGCCTTGTGTTCCAGCGCTTCCACGGTGGCGATGAGTGTGCGGTTATGCTCGAAGAACGGCGCTTTGGTGACGTACTCGCCCGCCGCCAGCGCTGAACGGATAAAAATTTCACGCGCTTCTTTCGGATTGATCGTACCGTAATAAACCCGCCGCTTCGGCACCACCGTAAGGCCGTACAAAGTCACCCGTTCGAAGGCCGCTACCTGTGCCGGCTGTTTTTCCCAATGCGGATCGAAGTAGTGCTTCTTGCATAGCCTGCCCGCGATTCTTTCCACCCAGAGCGGATCGATTTTTGCCACGCAGCGT
>JBKJYB010000495.1:0-4332 GCA_046716045.1 Nitrosospira sp. | reverse complement strand
GTATCGGCTCGCCCAATCTTTCCTGCCACAGGTTACCGTCGGCATTGAGCATGATCTCGATGGTTCGGGGATCAAACAGCACGCCCAGAAACTCGGGACCCAGTTCTCGTTCCAGCTTGATCTTGGCGCGGCTACGGATGGTGGAGAGATCTTCGGCTGTTTTCATCGGTTTTCCAGTTTACAAAGAGTATTATTCTTGTACTTGGAAGTACGATATACCGAATATAGTATTTTGCAATACTATTTATCGTTTCCATTAGGAAACGAAGATTATCTCGTTATTGCGGTTAATGCAAGGGGGTAATTCAGATAAACTGGAAGGTAAAGTGTTTAAGCGATTTTCTTGGCCGACTTCATTTCAAGCAGTTTCTTGCGATTTGCTTCATCCTGCCCTTTGGCTATAAATGCCTCGAAGCTTGTCAGAATCACTGTAACGCGCTCGTACCCTTTTGGCAGGCTACTTCTAGCCTTACCACCTGCCAGCTCGTCCAGGGCCTCTCGATCCAGATCCGTCGACTCAAGCAAAGCCGGCAAAGCGGTATCCAAGGCCGCTGCAATGGCCTCCATAGTGCGTAGAGAAGGATTGGCCTTTCCTCGTGCCAGATCGGAGATAAAAGAAGCGGATATTCCAGAGCGTTCGGATAGCTCGTCGTTTGTCATGCCACGCTCATCGAGTATTCGGAGAATATTGGTAAAGAAGATTTCGTGGTAAAAAGAGGAACGCGACATGATTCGAGACGTAATGGAGTTGAGCGGCTTAATCTTATTATTTTGAGTTTTTAATTCATAAAATCGGCATTCGTGCTTACAGCTTAGGGTTAATGCTACGACCCTGTCAACAAATAGCTGTTAGCTAATGATTTCGGCCATATCCTTCCGCTGTAACATACGATATAGACAACTTTTATCTAAGGTGAGGGACATTCATCACTCATTCAATAACGCGGCTCCGACACTTTGAAATCCTGTTGTAGGTTAGAAAGGATGGTATTTTTCAGAAAAATACAGTAGCGAATTTCTTCTGAAGTCGGGTACGGCATTATCACTATGGATGTTCGGTAGGTTTAGGGGTTTTCGGGTTTCTTATATAAAAAAGATTATTGTTTCTTGAAAAAGACCATCTGTGGATAACCCCTGCTCAACTACCTGTATATACATGTAAACTACTTGTTAGCAAGTTATATGCCAGGCTGAAAGCCTTTATTCATGCAGCTTGCTAGTGATTAGACATTAGAGGTTTGCTAGTGATTAGACATAAATCTGCTAGTGATTGGACATTAATAACTTAAAAAATAATGCCTGAAAGCCCTTATTCATGCGGCTTGCTAGTAATTAGACATGTTGCTAGTGATTAGACGTGGATAAATTAATTATCCACAATTATGGCTTAAAGTTGATTAACGTTAGAAAAGAGAGGGAATTTGCTTTTTTACGCCAGAAATATCTTTTATTTATAGCGGAAAGCTTTTATTCATGCGGCTTGCTAGTGATTAGACATGTTGCTAGTGATTAGACATTGGACCGCTTTTATCCGTTTATCACTACATTTGAATAGACAAAAGCCTTTATTCATGCGGCTTGCTAGTGATTAGACATTGAAGGCTTGCTAGTGTTTAGACATGAATCTGCTAGTGATTAGACATGAATAACTCTTAGTTAAAAAGCTTGACGGCTTTATTAATACGGCTTGCTAGCGTTTAGACATAAAGTATTTTGCTAGGGAAGATATAGTTTGGCATTGCCGGTATGTGGCACTAATAATTTGCAGGGTGTAAGCTTGAGATGTTCAGACAAGGGTTCTATATGATCCCGGGCATCGATCCAGTAGGAAGTGACTTCGTTTAGCCGAATGAGAAAGTTTGTTTTGAAGTTTCGTAAACCTCGTGGCGTATTCGGGTAACTTGATCCGAGCTGGAGCATCAGAGCCGCCCAAGGAATCATCGCTTCAGTGCGGCCAGAGACGAGCAGTACGAACATGCGGTAGGTTAACCAGGTGTAGATGTCCATAGCCATCGGCGATTGCCTTAGCGAATGGTAGATCTGAAAATCTATCGGGATCGGGTGTTTTGTGGCAGCTTGAAAAAATTCATCCGTGAGCGTCAGATTGGAATTCCACAAGCCGGTTTGGTTCGGATTGGCATCGTTCCAAAAAACGAAACCTTTGGAAGTGATCACAATATTCTCATAAGCTCTGATATCGCCGTCTTTGCCATCAATACTAATAAAGGCTCTGGATAACGCTAGTGCTTGCGTTTTAACACGTGCAAGGTAAGCGCCATTGTAATGTACTCGTAGCTTGTTTCTGACAAAATCGCTTGTTGAGTTACCGAGGTTTAGAACTGGGCTTTTTGTCCTGACTGCTTCGGTGCACATCCAGGCCAGGATGGTACGTGGCAACGAACCGAAAGGAACGCCATAATCTTCATGTCCGCGTACAGATAGAGTAATTTTTCCGTTTGTCCGGCTGTAGTAAAGAGTTTTTTGTTGTTTATGTGGCAGAGTGATTTGTGCCAGCGTAGAGGCCATGTAGCCACGCGTGTCGGTTCTTTGCGTATCGTCTTGCTCGATCATTAGAGCATCTTCGATAAGATTGCGGTGCCTGTTTGAAACTATGAGCGAGGTCTTAGGGCGGGCCATAGCTGCTCCTTGCATTGAATAGGGTTGATTGGGCTGCCTAACGCGTGGACACGATGGGCAATTGTCCTATAAATTTGAGGCGCGCGCCTCATTATTTACACCGTTGTAAATTCTCATAATTCAGAATAATTATCGTCTTATGTAGCAGTAAGTAATGATTTAATGACGTCATTACGGAACGACATCGTGACGTCATAACATCGTTAATTCATGACAGCAAGGCGGGTAAGCCCTTATCAGCGAAAACCTTCGACAAGCCACGTACGGCGAGTTGTTGAATACTCGTCCCTTCGGAAACAGCCAACTGATGGAGGCGCTCCCAATCTGCACGTGGTAAACGTACCGTCAAAGAAACCACTTCTCCCTTCCCGCGTTTGCGCTCGGTTGCTGGGGGTTCTTCTATTAATATCGGCATCTCGTTTTGTGTGACAACTTGCTTCCGAGTAAAAGCTGCAAGTCCTGTTTGTTTAATACTCATTTGATTTGCTCCTTTAGCCAACCCCACAATAATCGAATTTCGGCTGCTGCCTTGCCGTCACTCTCGAACTCAGTCACAGCTTTGCCGGAGGCAACTGCTCGCGCGAATGCACGGCGGTCTGTGATTTCTGCGGGAGCAACTGGTAATCCATATTCACCCAATACAGCGCGGGTTTCTGCGATCTCCGGAGAGCGGAACGGGCAAGCGCTTAATACGAACACCCCACGTGCTTTCGCTGCCTTCACAATCTCTACGGCGCTCCCCACAGCTGCCAAATCAAATGCCGTGGGTCGGCATGGGATAATCACCAGATCCACGGCTTGAGCAATGCGGGCCGCATCGGGTGCAGCGTGCGGTGAGGTATCAACAATCACAAGGGTCATTTTATCGTGCTTAGCGGCCTTGAGAACACTGGCGAGATCAGCGGCAGCCGACGTAGCCACTACCGGCATTTCCTCATTACGAGCATTGCCCCAGGTTGTTGCGCTTTTCTGGAAATCAGTATCCACGATTACAACCCGTTCCCCTGATTCGTACGCGGCAACCGCAGCATGAACAGCAAGGGTTGTTTTCCCGCTGCCGCCCTTCTGACTAAGAAAAGCTATTGTCTTCATAAATTCCGCCATGACGTGATGAACGCATGACGCCATTATACATAACAACGCCATGACGTCAAGTATTGGTCACGTCAGTAATGCACTACGTCAATACGTTATTACGTCGCTATGTCATGACGCATTGACACTATTTATGAGGGGCTTAAGAAATAATAAGACGTAAGGTTGATTAAGGCACTTTGTTGCTCTTTATTTCTTAACAATGGCATTACCCCCCCTGCCAGCCACCTATGGCGATGCGCTGCATCGGTCATGGACTGTTAATCGAAACGCCTGCATAGATTCCCACCTACCACCTTTCTGACTAAGAAAAGCTATTGTCTTAATAAAATACGCCATGACGGCATACCTTCATAACGTTATTCCGTCATAACGTCCAACATTAATCACGTCAGTAATGCAATACGTCAATACGTTATTGCGTCTCTAGGTCATGACGCATTGACGCTATTTGGAAGGGGCTTAAGAAATAATAAAACGTAAGGTTGATTAAGGCACTTTGTTGCTTTTTATTTCTTAACAATGGCACTGCCTCCTGTCACAGTCCTCGCCAGCCGCCTATGGCGGTGCGCTATGCCTGTCATGGCCTGTGAATTGGAG
>JBKJYB010000494.1:0-2752 GCA_046716045.1 Nitrosospira sp. | reverse complement strand
TGGCCATCAATGACACGGCCCACCGTGAGCTATTCGCTAACCTGGACACCCACTCGCGCTCACCGGCGGAAACCGTTTCCAATCCAATAAGATGATGATTTCAATAAAAAATATACCTATTAATCATTCTCAGTTTGATGCCTGTGTAGGATGGATGGAGCGAAGCGCAACCCATCAAAATCACACACTACACGACACATCAAAACATAGACACATCAAAACATAACCTGATACCGGCGTGGTGGCAGCTTGGTGAGGAGTGAATAACCAAATGATGGGTTGCGCTTCGCTCCACCCATCTACCAAGAACCGTTAGAAACCAAGCTCATTCACCATCACGCCTATTTTCCATCTGAAGCCGTCAGAAACAGTAGTTCATTGATCCTCTTAACAAAACCAGCCGGATCTTCAAGCTGACCGCCTTCAGCCAATAAAGCCTGATCGAACAGGATGTAGCTCCAGTCGGCAAAGTGTGTTTGCTCGGATTTCAGGCGCTGTATCATAGGATGGTAAGGATTGATCTCCAGGATAGGCTTCGTGGGACTCACTTTTTGCCCAGCCGACTTTAGCAGACGCTCCAGATTTCCACTCATATCGTGGCTATCCGCCACGAGGCAGGCGGGAGATTCGGTCAGGCGCAACGTAACACGCACATCCTTCACCTGCTCGCCGAGCGCACTCTTTATTTTCTCGGTAAGTTCCTTGTAGTCGTCCGCTTCTTTCTCCTGTTCCTTCTTCTCCGCCTCGTCTTCCAGTTTTCCAAGATCAAGACTGCCTTTGGCCACGGATTGCAGCGGCTTACCTTCGAACTCGGTCAGATTCGCAACCAGCCATTCATCCACGCGTTCGGACAGCAGCAAAACTTCGATGCCTTTCTTGCGGAAAACCTCCAGGTGCGGACCGCTTCTGGCTGCCTTGAGGCTATCGGCCGTAACGTAATAAATTTTCTCCTGCCCTTCCTTCATACGCGCGATGTAGTCGCTCAATGACACCGTTTGTTCGTCCGTATCGGCATGGGTAGAGACAAAGCGCAACAGCTTGGCGATGCGTTCCCGGTTGGCGAAGTCTTCCGCCACACCCTCTTTGAGGACCTGACCGAATTCCTTCCAGAAGGTTTTGAACTTGGTTCTTTCGTCTTCCTGCTCGCTTTGAGCCAGATCTTCAAGCAGCCCCAACACTTTTTTCACCGCGCCGGCACGTATGGATTCAATATCTTTTGATTCCTGCAATATCTCGCGCGAAATATTCAGCGGCAAATCATTGGAATCGACCACCCCGCGCACGAAACGTAAGTAATTCGGCAGCAGCTGTTTCGCGTCATCCATGATGAATACCCGCCGCACATAAAGCTTGATACCATGGCGGGGCTCGCGATCATATAGATCGAACGGAGCGCGGGATGGAATGTAGAGCAACTGGGTATATTCCTGCTTGCCCTCCACCTTGGCGTGAAGATAGGCCAGGGGCGGCTCGAAATCATGTGCCACATGCTTGTAGAATTCTTCGTATTGCTCCGGCGTAATCTCGCTTTTGGCGCGCGCCCAGAGTGCGCTTGCCTGATTGACCGTCTCGTCTTCATCGGTAATCGTGTTTTCGTTCTTTTCCTGGGACCATTCCTCTTTTTTCATCACAATGGGCAGCGTGATATGGTCGGAATACTTGCGGATGATGGCGCGCAGCCGCCAGCCACCAAGCAAATCATCCTCACCCTCGCGCAAATGAAGAATGACCTGAGTACCGCGATCTGTTTTCTCCACCGTCTCAAGCGTATAATCCCCCTCACCGCCGGATTCCCAGCGGATACCATGTTCCGCGGTCAAACCCGCACGGCGGGTGATAAGCGTCACCTTGTCCGCGACAATAAATGCCGAATAAAAACCGACGCCGAACTGGCCGATCAAGTGCGCGTCCTTGGCCTGATCGCCGGTTAATGCACTGAAGAATTCGCGGGTACCCGACTTGGCGATGGTGCCAATATGGTCGATGACCTCTTGCCGGGACATGCCAATACCATTGTCGGCGATGGTGATGGTGCGTGCCGCGGCATCGTGGCTCACGCGGATCTTCAGATCCGAATCGGATTCGTACAGCGCGCCATCGGTTAATCCCTCGAAGCGCAGCTTATCGGCGGCATCCGATGCGTTGGAAATCAGTTCGCGTAAAAAAATTTCCTTGTTACTATACAAGGAATGAATCATCAGATTGAGCAACTGCTTGACTTCAGTTTGAAAACTTAGATGTTCTTTGGTAGCTGTCGCTTGCATGGGTTTTCTCCTAAAATAATGAAATAAGATGATGAGGGCGGATTGGCGGTTTTCAAGCTTTCCAGCTCCAATAAACCTCTAAAAATCCACTTCAGAAGGCAATTTTCTTACTTTTAATCCGCTTTGAATTTATGGATATCACAAATAATCCGGGGTTCTAGACATGTCCGCCATAAAAATACTCATCCGTTCTGTTACGCTTTGCCTGTTCTGCTGTGTCTTGCCCGCCGCCGCACAATACCAGAATCGCCCGCTGCCGCTGGACAAAATCAAACTGCCCGCCGGATTTTCCATTGATTTGTGGGCGGAAGTTCCTAATGCGCGCGGGCTGACGCTGGGAAAGAACGGCACCGTATTTGCAGGTTCCAAGGACGCGGGCAATGTTTACGCCATCACGGACAATGGCGAGACACGTCAGGTTAGAACCCTTGCCAGTGGGCTCAATTCACCGCTGGGGGTAGCGTTTCGCGATGGCGCGCTATATGTCT
>JBKJYB010000493.1:0-11824 GCA_046716045.1 Nitrosospira sp. | reverse complement strand
GAACAGGGTCTTGCCGTCAGCAGTATGGGTGACGCCGGTGACTTCACAGTTCTTCGGCGCGGTGAGAAACCGGCGGGTTTCGCCGGTGGAAGGGTCGGCACATAACATGACGTTTCCGCCGATGTTGGCCCAGTCGCTGGTGGCGTTGCCCGCCTGGTCGGTCTGGATCCACAGGCGGCCGTCCCGGTCGAACCAGAGGCCGTCCGGGGCGCCATAGTCATCGCCGTTTATGTTGCCCTGGTGATGAGGCTGCGGGTCAAGCTTATCGCCACATTCGACGAAAATATCCCACTCGAAATTCGTGGCATCGACATTACCCCTACTTTCGCGCCAACGGATGATGTGGCCGTAGCGGTTGTCCAGCCTCGGATTTGCGGCATCCACCGGCGGGTGGGCACTGCTGGCACTGGTGGTACCGTTGGGGTTGTTGCTGGAGGGAGGGGTGCCGCCGCGACGGTTGTTGTTGGTGAGGGTCATGTAGACGTCGCGCGTGGTGGGATGCGCGGCCACCCACTCGGGACGATCCATCATGGTGGCGCCCAGACGATCGGCGGCCTGCCGGGTTTTGATCAGCACCTCGGCTTGGTTGGCGAAGCCATTTTGTGGCAACAGATCATTCTGACCCCATACCAGGGGCAGCCAGACGCCGCTGCCGTCGGCATTGAACCTGGCTACATAAAGCGTGCCGTAATCCAGCAGATCACGGTTGGCCGCGCGGTTACCTGGGCGGTATTTATTGGCGCAGACAAACTTGTAGAGATACTCGTTGCGCTCGTCGTCACCCATATATACGGTTAACGTGTTGTCGATTCCCACGACGCTCCAGGCGTTTTCGTGTTTGGTACGGCCCAGCGCGGTGCGCTTGATCGGGGTGCTCCTCGGGTTCCAGGGATCGATTTCCACTACCCAGCCGAAACGATGTGGCTCGTTCGGGTTGAGGTCGGCACGGAAACGCTGGTCGGCCTCATGCCAGCGGTAGCCAAAGCCACCCTTGACTATCCCGTAGCGCGCCTGGCCAGCAAGGATGTTTCGCTTCTGATTTTGGTCTGGTATGCCCGCTATATCGCCGGTCTCGTTCGAGAAATAGCCATTCCAGTTTTCCTCGCAGGTGAGATAGGTGCCCCAAGGGGTATAGCCGTTGGCGCAGTTGTTAAGCGTGCCGAGAACGTTCGTGCCGCTGGGGTCGGCGGCCGTCTTCATCAGATCATGACCGGCAGCGGGGCCGCTGAGTTTGCAAGGTGAGCTGCCGGTGATGCGCCGGTTAAAGGCGGAGGGGCGCTTGACCTCCCAGGCACCGTTCTTTTTCCATACCTCGACCACACTAATGCCATGCGCGGCTTGCTGGGTACGCACCATGTCAGGGGTGATGGTTTTAGCTTCATAGCCGGATGCGGGAGTGATGTTACTGACCATGGGAGGATCGACGTACTCATGGTTGGTTACCAGCAGACCGCGTGTATTGGCAATGCCGGCCGCTCCGGTGGCGGGGAAGGGGAACAGGTGCATGCCGTCGACGTGGGAGCCGAAGGTACGTAACTGTACCGCTTCGGTCATCGCGCTCGCCGGATCCCAATGCGGCGCATTGCTGAGGGAATCACCCCAGGCAGCCAGCACACGGGCGGTGTAACCAGCGGGTACGGTGACGCTATCATCCCCTGCCGAAAGATATAAATTGGCAGGCACCGGACTGAAGCCGATGCCGTCCAGAGGGGCGGGTGCCGCATAGGCATGCTTTACCAGCCCATCGAACAAAGAACCGCCGAATACGGCCACCGCCGTGACGCCCAGGGAACCCTGGAGAAAGGCCCGGCGGGAGAGCTTACGTGCATCGATCAGATCATGGAGGGAGGGGTTGCGGGATTCGTTACTGCTGGCGTGACTGGGATTAATCTTCCCATCTGGGTGCAGGACGCTACTCATCATCTTTCCTTGCTTGCGTATAGGTTTTCAGTCAAGTGTTTTGAATTGAACCCAGATAATCCATGAAGCGGCTCTCCGAGCCTACCCGAGTGCTGGCGGTCAGCTTGCGGCCATTTTCGCCGCCGTTTTTGCCACTGGTGCGGCGTCCATAGACCAGGCTATGGACTTCACCCAACCGGCAAAACTGTCTCGCAACCTGCCTCACCATCGTCTCGCATCCTAATGGATTATCTGGGTTGAACCAAAATCCGGCAGTTGACCGCCCGTATCCTGCTTCGGGATCATACCTTTCTTCGGAAGGCGCTTTCCGCGTCGTTCCTCCCCCTGCACCCCAAAAACCGCACACTCTATCCTGTCCAACTGCCGAATTCGGGATTATTTGAGATTCATGCAGTTGGCATAGTAAGTCACAGTGGCGGGCCAGTCGCTGAATATGCCGCGGATGCCGACATCCCTGGCCAGAATGTCCAGCACTTTCATCATGTCGCCTTCGCGCTTGATAGCGGAATCAAAAGTCTGATAATAAAAGTCGTTGTTGCCATCAGCCAGGATGCCGGAACGCTCCAGGGTCCAGGTAATAATGTCGAGTCCCGCGGCTTTGGCATGACGGGCATACCTGGAGGCTACGATGTTGCCGTTGCCATCGATATCCAGCAGCGCAAATATAGGCGGAGCGACGATATTGATGCCCTCGGCCTTGTAGGCGGCCAATTGCGCGGCGTGGGGCAGTTCAGCAACGGTATTGGCGTCGTCAAGGTAAACAGCCTGTTTGCCGAACTGCGGTTCGTGGGCGATCCAGTAGCGCACGTCGCGAATGTCGAAGGACTGGGCATACACATTCTGGGGCTTGACGTTCGCAGCCTTGTATTCGTCGATCATCTGTTGGGCATAGTGTGCCTGCGTATAGTCGCCCGCACCGTCGCCGTCGCTGTCATAAGGCATCGTCACGCTGGCGCTCTTGAGTTCGGGCGTCATTTTCACGCCCAGCTTCTTGAATAGCTGGATACTCTCTTTGTGGGTAAGCAGGGTGCCGCTGGTGGGACCGGCATACAGATCCGTGCGCCAGTTTGGTGTGCCACCCAGATACTCCGCAACGCTCGTCGCGGCGGGGTTAAAGGCATCCATTTTGCCTTTAAGACTCTTGAATTCCTCCACAGTGATGTCGCTGGTGCAACACTGCGCCGAAGCTTCCTGAACAAGATTTCCGGCGGCATCAAACTGAGCGGACGTGAAAGGCCTGGTGCATTTTCCAGCTAATGGCCTATCAAGAATATTGGTGGTCGTGTGCAGGTCGCACTGTGAATGGCGGCAAACCAGTTCCTTATCCTTGGTAAAGGTCACGTCGCACTCCACAATACCCGCGCCCATGCGAGCGGCCGCCTCATAAGATTCTTTCGTATGTTCCGGAAACTGCAAAGCGGCGCCACGGTGACCGATGGAGAACTCGGTTTTACGGAATGGGCGGTCGCCGCAACGCTTAAGTCTGCTCTTGAAAGCGCTTGCCTCCATGTCATTGACGAGAAAGAAAGGACGCGGGCCGAGCTGGATATTCATGCTGCTCCCCGATTCGTCATAGTGATTATCGGCTTCCCCATCGTCATTGTGGCGGCTCGCAGACGACGTGGTCGCAACCACGGATAGTGTAGCCAGTAGAGAGAAAGTTACCAGAGCGGATAAAGTGGAATTTCCCGGAAACATGCCGGACCTCGAGGTTTTATAAAAGAATTTTTCAAGTTACATCTATAGCCATATAAATCCCGACGTTACTTGCTTTCTTTTTCATTTTAACCGGGATGTTGTTAAGCCGAGCAGATCAAAGAGAGAAATGGGGCCTCAGAAAATTCATCCGCCGAGGTCCGCAAAAAAAACTCTCGATCCCCGCCCGGCTGCGGAATCCCCCATGAACATGGTCAGGGATCCCTTGCATTTGCGAAATTGCTTCGCCGCCAGTTCGATGACAATCCATAGGCCATTTTCATCACCCCCTGTTACAAACGTTGTGCTGGCATGAAGGCTAAGCCTGCGCCGAACAGACTAAATCAAATTACTCCCGCCACCTAGCCGCAATGTTGTGGATAGCACGTCCTATATAGCTTGTGCTCCCTTTCAGGTGCTTAATTTTCCCGGCTGATGGCATAGTGATCCGTTCGGATCATGGTTGCTACCAATGGCTGTAACTTGCCACAGGGATAATCGCTGATTATTTAATCAGTTTGATGTTACCCATGCGCATCTCCGCGTCCCTGCTTGCTTTTGTATTGTGTACGCTGTCCTTGTCCAGTCATGCCTGGTGGAATGAGGAATGGACAGGTCGCAAGAAAATCACCCTGACCAATCCAGCAGGCGAGGTAGCGGATGCGCCGGTACTGATCCGCTTGCATACGGGAAATTTCGATTTTTTCTCGGCCAATGATAACGGCAGCGACTTACGCCTGATCGCCGGAGATGACAAGACCGAACTGAAATTCCATTTCGAGAAATGGGATGTCGGGAATGAATTGGCGCTGGTATGGGTAAGCATCCCCAAACTGTTGCCCCAGACGGAAGTATATCTTTATTTCGGCAACGAGAAGGCCGCCTCTGCGGCGAATCCCAAGGCAACTTACGATGCCGCCAGTGCCGTATATCATTTTGCGGAGCCGGAAGGAAATCCCCAGGACAGCGGGCCGAATAGCCTGCATGCAGTGCAATCTTCCGCACAACCCGTCGTCGCTTCCTTCTCGAACGGCGGCGCCGGGTTCAACGGTTCGCAGAGCGTCACGCTCCCGCCGCTGAATGCGAGCAGCGGATTCAGCTTCGCGGTATGGATCAAGCCTTCTTCGCTGGATGGCATCCTTATTCAATCCGATGGTTTGCGCGTGTTGCTGGAAGGCGGCATGGTCAAGGTGCAAGCGGGCGCGTCAAGCCTGGTGTCCAGCACGGCGCTGAGCGCGGACAAATGGCATCACCTTGGACTGACAGTGTCGGATGCGCTGCGCGTGTACGTGGACGGCAAACCGGCGGGTGAAGCGCAGGGCGCGGCGTTGCCCACCGGCAGCATCACCCTGGGGACCGGATTTCGGGGCGAGATGGACGAGGTGCAGGTGTCGGGGGTGGCGCGTACCGCCGACTGGATTGCGGTGCAGGCGGCGCAGGGGCCGGACGGCAAGCTGGTTAATCTGGGCGAGGATGAGGCGGGCGAAGGCGGCGGAGAAGCCTCGCACCTGGGCATTATCCTGAAATCATTGACCGTGGATGGGTGGGTTGCGATTGGTTTCCTGGCGATCATGCTAATGATCGCCATATGGGTGATGTACAGCAAGGCTGTCTATATCAGCCGGGTGGATAAGTCCAATCACCGCTTTATGAACAAATTCCGCGAACTATCGACCGATCTGGCGGTGATAGATAAAGCCAAGGGATTGGGGAAAGAGTTCGAGCATTCGTCGCTGTACCGTATTTATCATATTGGCGCGGTCGAATTGGCGCATCGCTTCGACGATACCGAGTCGACCCATATTGACAAGTCGCTGTCGCCGCAGTCACTCGATGCGATTCGCGCCAGCCTGGATGCGGGGCTGGTGGAAGAAATTCAGCGCATGAATAAATTCATGGTATTGCTCACCATCGCCATCTCCGGCGGGCCTTTCATCGGCCTGCTGGGTACGGTGATGGGAGTGATGATCACGTTTGCCGCGATTGCCGCCGCGGGCGATGTCAATGTCAATGCGATCGCGCCCGGCATCGCGGCGGCCCTGGCGGCGACAGTGGCGGGGATGGGAGTGGCGATCCCCTCGCTGTTTGGCTACAACTACCTGGCTTCACGCATCAAGACCATCGTATCGCGAATGCATATTTTCGTCGATGAGTTTATTACCAAGCTTGCCGAAAATTACAGTCGCTGACAGGAAACGGCATGAAGGTTCAGGAAGATAACGAGCTTTACGACGAGATCAACGTGGTACCCATGCTGGATCTCGCCTATGTGTTGCTGGTGATCTTCATCATCATGACGACAGCATCAGTACAAGGTATAAAAGTCAATCTGCCCAAGGCCAGCAATTCCCCCAGTCTGGCCAAACCACAGACCAAGGCGATCACGATCAACGAAAGCGGGCAAATCTTTCTGGATGCTTATCCGGTGACGCTGGACGAGCTGCGAACTCGCTTGGGTCAATTGAAAGCGGCTAATCCCGAGTTGCCGGTGGTGGTCAAGGGGGACACGGTAGTGCAGTACGGCAAGGTGATGGATGTGCTTGAATTACTGGGTCAACTGGATATCACGGAGTTGGGCTTGGTAACCCAGCGCCTGGTGAAATAATGCCATGGAAGATCCCATGGAAGAGCAAAGGCCAGCCTCCTGGAGGCGCTGGGCAGGGATTGCGGTTTGTGGAGTTGTCCTGGTCGGGTCGGGACTGTGGTTGAAACATTTTCTGGACGACGGTACGCCGCAGAGAAAGCCGTCGCTCCAGCAGATCACTTTGATCAAACCGCCACCGCCCCCCCCGCCGCCGGAGAAACCGCCGGAACCCGTGGTGAAGGAAGAGATAAAACTGGCTGAACCCGAGCCCGAGCCGATGGATCAAGCTGATGAACCGCCGCCGGGGCCGGATCTGGGCGTTGACGCCGAAGGAACGGGAAGTGGTGACGGATTTGGACTCGTCGGGAGGAAAGGTGGAGCCGATCTTATCGGCGGCTCCAGAGGGAATCCCTGGGCCTGGTATGACGCCATAGTAAATGACGCGGTGAATTCCGCCTTTCATGATGCGCTGGCGCGTGAGAAAGCGCTCAAAGACAAAACTTACAAGGTGGTGGTGAAAGTGTGGATCGACGCGGGCGGACGGGTATCGCGAATCGTGGTGGTTGACAAGACAGGCGATTCGACAGTTGACGAGCTGATCAACAACGTGCTGCGGAACCTGCGAGCCCTGCGTGAGGGTCCGCCTGCGGACATGCCACAACCCTTGAAGATACGCGTGACCTCGCGTGCCTGATTGTTTGAGAAAACGAAATATAATGAATATCCGTTTGATACTCATCGCCGCCTTCATGGCGATGGTATGTGCGAGTGGCGCACAAGCCAAGACCGACGAACGCGAGAGGGTTGAAATCCTGTATGAAACCACGTTGAATCTGATCCAGTTACTGGTTGAGCAAGGCGTGATCAAGCAGGAAGTGGCGGAGGAAATGATTAAGAAGGCGGAACTGAAGGCGAAGGCTTCCCGGCAGCAAGCACAGGAAAAGGCCACGCAGACGGAAGCTGACGAGCCGAAAAAAGGCGAGGTACGGGTCACTTACGTACCCGAACATGTCAAGAAGGAAATTCGCGATCAATTGCGCGCAGAGGTGGTGGGTCAGGCCAAACAGGAACGCTGGGGCGACGTGAATGCCGTTCCCGAGTGGATTAGCCGCTTTACGATGGAAGGGGATATGCGGCTGCGCGAACAAGCCGACTTCTACGCCAACACCAACGCTCCCGCTGCCAATTTCCAGGCGAACGGCCAGAATATCGACAATACTACCGACGACAGCTACCATCGGGAGCGGGTGCGCATGCGCCTCGGCATCAACGCCAACGTCACCCGCGGAGTGGATCTTGGGTTGCGCTTAACCACCGGCAATATCAATGATCCGGTGATAACCGGGGATGTATTAGGCCCCCCTCCGATTTCCATGGGATCGCCGGTCTCCACCCTTCAGACATTTGGAACCTTTAACAGCAAATTCGCCCTGGTGCTGGATCAGGCTTACCTCAAACTCACGCCCTTTGATTGGCTCACGGTCAGTGGCGGGCGTATTCCCAATCCTTTCTTCGTGGGCACTGTCGGGAATATCTACACGGGGACGCTCAGGAGTGGGCCGCATACCGTCCCCACGGCAGGGGTCGTACACACCGATCTGTTATGGGACGTTGACCTGAACTTTGAAGGGCTGGCGCTCAATCTTCACCCTTGGCTGAAAGAAGAAAGCAAGACCATCAAGCCGTTCTTCAACGCCGGGATATTTCCATTGCAGCAAATCAATCAGAGCGAGACCGTCAAGGCCAAGGACAAATGGTTCTTCGGGGCGCAGGCCGGATTGGAGTGGGCACCCGAGAATACTGACACCAAGTTCAGGCTGGGAGCCGCCTATTATGATTACCGCAATATTAACGGCGTTCGCAACCCGAACTTTGGCGACACTCTGTTCAATCAGACCGCCACGCTGTCCCGACAAAAAGGCAATAGTCTTTTCAACATTGACAACGATGGTGACCCCACCACTAATCTATGGGCTTTGGCGGCGGATTACCGGATTGCCAACGTGACCATGGTGGCTGACTACTCCAAATTCAGGCCCATCCATGTTATTGGCACTGTGGACTACGTGCGCAACGTGGGCTATGACGAGAATAAAATTTTCGCTCGCAGCGGGCAGAACATCAAGCCGCAAGTCGATGCTTATCAGCTCCGCCTCACCGTAGGTTACCCGGTAATCACGGAGCGGCATCAGTGGCAGGTTTTCGGGTTTTATCGCCGCTCCGAGCGGGATTCGATGCTGGATGCCTTCACTGATTCCAACTATCTCATGGGCGGAACCAACCACAAGGGCTACACCATCCAGGGCCTGTACGGTGTGGCGCATAACACCTGGCTTGGCCTCCGCTATATGTCATACGATCAAGTCAGCGGCTTGCCTCTGTCCATCGATTCGGTCAATCTGGACTTGAATGCCAGGTTCTGACTTTTTGAGCGGGGACTGGAGCCGCGAGTTTCCGGCTGGCAAGAAAGCGCGGGAGCGGATGAGAACCCTGGGCCGCAGGTATCGTGGTGGTCGTGGGGGTGGGCTCAATGCCCAAACTGTCCCCGCGGTGGGATATTTCAATCAGTTAAGAGGACTTCCATTGACGATCGATGTACCATCAACTATAACCGGATGGCTCCCGTATGAGCAACCATAAGAAAATGATTGCGCGATTGTTGTGTCAAGGGATAACTGTTGCATTTCTGGTGGGTGCCTGGTCTCCTGACACCCTGGCTACGAGCGCTGCCAGTAATAAGGATCAAAAAAAAGAGCGGCAGGCATTGCGGCGCATGCAGCAGCAACTGAACGAGATTCAACAGCAAAAATCGGCGCTGGATCAGGAAAAAACAGTGCTGGAAGAAACACTGAAAAAAACCCATAATGAAACCGAATCCCACAAACGATCCACGGCAAGCGCCGCAGCCAAAGCGTCCCGGCTTGAGCGGGATATCGAAGCAGCGAGCAAAGAAACAGCCGAATTGCGCACCCGGCTTGATGAAGCGGGTAAACGGAATGAAGAATTGTCCGGTCAACGCAAACAACTGGAACAGGATCTGAAGAATACGACAGGCACCCTTGCGAAGCAAAATGAGCAAAGGAAGCTTTGCGAAGCGCATAACGGCGAGCTTTATCAGATAGGCCGGGAACTGGCCGATTGGTACACCAGCAAAGGTGCCATGAGCGCCATACTGGAGGCGGAGCCCTTTACGGCGATGAAGCGTGTCGAAATGGAGAACCTGCTTGAAACCTATCGGGACAAACTTGAGGGTCAGCGCCTCGAACGTTCCATCAATTAAGGATGCTTCGGGTAATCCCGTGCCTTTCCATGGGGCTTGCCGGGGCTTAAAGTTTCCCCCTCGTCTTCATCCCTGTCCGCCATCTGTTCAGACACCGAATCATGAGATATTCAAAATTTCTTTCCCGAGCCGATTACTTTCTAATCTCCTAACCCGGATGTTTCATAAATTCGCGTGATGACTGTGCAGGATTTGTTTTGCAGGGGGATTTTGTAAAAGAGTGGCGTAGTTATTCATACGCCCGACTGAACAAAATTTCCATACGAAACAAAAGCCCAGCGAGGACGCGCGTTAATTTATGAAACATTCGGGCTAAATTTCCTGATGGAGTACGCCGCCGCGGTATTGGCGGTCGGTCGTCATTTTCCTTGCTCGCCCGATGTCGAGAAGAGATAATAAAGGCTTTCCGCCGCTATCCGCGTTCACAAATACCGGGCGTAAAACCAGGCGAATATAGCCAGATTTCATCGTCTATTCGAAACAAATCCATATATGCTGTTGATGATCGATAATTACGATTCCTTTACCTACAACCTGGTGCAATATTTTGGAGAGCTGGGCGAGGAAGTGGTGGTGTTTCGCAACGATGAAATTACTCCCGATGAGGTTGCGCGGTTAAAGCCCGCGCGTATTGTCATTTCGCCCGGCCCCTGTACGCCCAGTAAGGCGGGGGTATCGATACCGCTGATTGAACTCTACAATAGCCAGGTTCCCATATTGGGAGTCTGCCTCGGCCATCAAAGCATAGGCCAGGCGTTTGGCGGCAAGATCGTTCATGCCAGGAAACTCATGCATGGCAAAACTTCGCCTATTTTCCACAAAGGCACAGGCATGTTTCGAGACCTGCCAAATCCGTTTACGGCGACGCGCTATCATTCCCTTGTCATTGAACGTGAGAGCCTTCCGGATTGCCTGGAAATTACTGCCTGGACGGAGGATGGCGAGATCATGGGTGTACGCCATAAGACTGTGGCGGTCGAAGGTCTGCAGTTTCACCCGGAATCCATTCTGACCGAGTACGGCCACAAATTGCTGAAAAATTTTCTGACTCAGTGAATAGTCATGTTGTTGCGCGTTGCCCCGTACCCCAAAAACCGCACACTCCACCCTGTTCAACCGCCGGATTCAGGATCATGAAACCGCAGGAAGCGCTGACCCGCATTATCGAGCACCGCGAAATCTTTCATGACGAGATGCTCTCGCTCATGCGCCAGATCATGCGCGGAGAGCTGTCGCCGGTGCTGATCGCCGCTATCATCACCGGGCTGCGGGTGAAGAAAGAAACCATCGGCGAAATTACCGCCGCCGCACAGGTGATGCGCGAATTTGCCACCCGGGTGGAGGTGGGGGATCACCAATATCTGGTTGATACCTGTGGGACTGGCGGGGATTCTGCGCACACTTTCAATATTTCCACCACCGCCGCTTTTGTCGCCGCGGCTGCCGGAGCGCGCGTCGCCAAGCACGGCGGGCGCTCGGTATCCAGCAAGTCGGGAAGCGCGGATGTGCTTGAAGCCTTGGGCGTCAACCTTAATCAGACACCTGGGCAAATAGCGGAAGACATAAGGGAAATCGGTCTCGGTTTCATGTTCGCTCCCAATTTTCACAGCGCGATGAAACATGCCGCGCCGGTGCGGCGCGATCTGGGGGTGCGCACATTATTCAACATCCTGGGACCGTTGACCAATCCCGCCGGGGCGAAGAATCAGGTACTGGGTGTATTTCATCCTGATCTTGTCGGTATCCTTGCGCGGGTGTTGCAGCGCCTGGGTAGTCATCATGTGATGGTGGTCCATGGCGGGCTGGACGAAATCACCATAGCGGGTGAAACCCGGATTGGTGAACTCAGGCACGGCGAGGTGACCGAATACACTGTCAAACCGGAGGATTTCGGTTTGAAGACTACCGCGATCGAAACGATACAAGCGCAAGACAGTACGCAATCCAGAGAGATGTTGATATCGGTGCTGGATAATCGGCCAGGTCCGGCGCTTGATGTTGTGTTGCTCAATGCGGGTGCGGCGATTTATGTCGCGGGCGTGGCGGAATCGCTGGCGCATGGGTTGGAAAAAGCCCGCACCGCGATAGAATCCGGAGCGGCCAAGGCAAAGCTGCGGGAACTGGTCGAATTCTCAAATCGGAATAGCGTCTCGCCAGGTTAATCGATGTCCAATATCCTGCAAAAGATTCTGACCGTCAAAGTACAGGAAATTGCCGTGGCCAGGGCGGCCAAGCCACTATCCGAAATGCGCCGGGAAGCGGAAGCGGCTCCCCCGCCGCGTGATTTCACGGGAGCCATCCGCGATAGAATTGCCGCCGGCCTGCCCGCGGTCATTGCGGAAATC
>JBKJYB010000492.1:0-4753 GCA_046716045.1 Nitrosospira sp. | reverse complement strand
ATCCTGACGGCG
Organism: Nitrosospira sp.; assembly: GCA_046716045.1. Classification (GTDB taxonomy): domain Bacteria; phylum Pseudomonadota; class Gammaproteobacteria; order Burkholderiales; family Nitrosomonadaceae; genus Nitrosospira. The sequence goes on along the minus strand of JBKJYB010000492.1, from coordinate 4,741 downwards.
GTCGATGCGGGCACACGTGCAGGACGCTTCATGCTGCAGGATCTGCTCGGCACATTCATTCCGTCGATGAAACGTACCGACTCGGTGATTGCCAGCTTGATCGCCACCGCGATTTGCGTCGCAGGGTGGGGCTATTTTCTCTATCAGGGTGTGGTCGATCCGCTGGGGGGAATCAACACCCTGTGGCCGTTGTTCGGTATCTCCAACCAGATGCTGGCCGGTATCGCGCTGATTCTCTGTACGTGTGTCCTGTTCAAGATGAAGCATGACCGTTACGCCTGGGTCACTATCGTACCCGCCACCTGGGTTCTGGTCTGCACGCTGACCGCCGCATGGCAGAAGATTTTCGATGTGAATCCGCGCATCGGCTTTCTGGCGCATGCCGGCAAATACAAAGAGGCGCTCGCCGATGGCGTACTCCTGGCACCAGCCAAATCAGTGGAACAGATGCGGCAAGTGATTTTTAACGATTATGTCAATGCGTCGCTGGCGGGCCTGTTCATGCTGGTATTGATCAGCATGCTGGTATTTGGTATCCAAACGGTACTGCGTGCGCGCGGCACAGGCGGCCCTACCGCCAAAGAGGCGCCGTTTGAACTATTGCCGGTCGAAGTGGCGCCCGGAACATGAGGTGCCCATCCATGCTAAATAAAATTACCGGCATTGCCAGGGCGGCGCGCTATCTCGGGCAGAGCATGCGACTGATGGTGGGCGTGCCCGAGTACAGCACGTATGTCAATCACATGAAAACCACGCATCCGGATCAACCGGTCATGTCTTATCAGGAATTTTTTCGGGAACGCCAGGAAGCGCGATATGGCGGCAAGATCAGCCGGTGTTGTTAAGAACTCAAATAAGTCTTCCGCGGAGCGCAGTGATATAAAATCGGGATGATTATCCCGTTTAACTGCCGGATCTGGGTTAAATCAGCATGGCCTTCCGCGGGGGGAGGCCTTTTTTTATGTCAGATCGAAAACAAGCACCTCGGCTTTCTCCCCCCGATCGAGAACAAGATGGCTTTCACCGGTAAGCCTTGCGGCATCACCCACATGCAGGGGAGTACCGTTGAGCGATACCCTGCCACGGGCAACATGAACATAAACAAAGCGATCTGTGGCGATCGTCCGCTCGATCCTTTCACCGGCATCCACCAGCCCGGCGAACAATTTCACGTCCGCATGAATTTTTACGGAGCCATCAGCACTGTCCGGTGATGCTATCAGACGCAACCCGCCGCATTTTTCCAAGTCATCAAAATACTTTTCCTCATAGCCGGGTGGAATTCCCGTGACATTCGGTATGAACCAGATTTGCAGAAAATTTAGCTGCTCGCTCGAAGAAGCGTTGAATTCGCTATGCTGCACGCCCGTGCCCGCACTCATGCGTTGTACGCTCCCCGGACGAATGACAGAGCCGTTGCCCATGCTGTCCTGATGTGCGAGCGTCCCTTCCAGCACATAGCTGATGATTTCCATATCGCGGTGACTGTGCGTGCCGAAACCCCGGCCCGGCTCGACCCGGTCTTCATTGATGACACGCAGCGCGCGAAATTGCATATGTTTCGGGTCATGGTAATCCGCGAAAGAAAAGCTGTGCCAGGAATCCAGCCAGCCGTGTTCGGCATGACCGCGCTCCCCGGCGCGACGTAACTCCATCATGAATGGCCTCCGCTAAATGAATGCAGGGTGAGAAAAAAGTAAGTCAAGGGGCAACGGCGCGGTGGCGGCACGCCGTTTACCGGAAACCAGAAAAAAGCCCGGCGGGAGGCAGGTGGCGCGTACCGATTCATGGGCCGGCCCCCATCGAATTATAAGCGGTGGACGATGCCGGGGCACCGCCGACAAAATGGGAAACCCTGGGTGGCGCGCTGCCGATGTGAAAGCGGTGGATGGTTTCCTGAATGCGCTGGTCTTCGCGGGTGACGCGCGCATGCTGGCGCAAATGATCGAGCCATGAATCAACCTGGAAGATCTCGACATAACGGCCGGGTATTGCAATATCCTCGAATATGCCCCAGGCGAATGCACCATCCCGGCGCCGGATTACACCGAGCGGCTGCATCGCATCCAGGAAGGCTTCCCGCTGATCCAATGCAATCTCGTATTCAATCGTAACCAGCACAGGGCCGCGATCTTTGTCCGGCTCCTCCGCAACGGATGGATGCGTCCAATGGTAAGACGGGGCGAGATCGGGCGCTTCCCGAGCGCCAAGACTGAAACCCCGGACGGCCAGCGCCGCCAGCACCGCACCGGCGGCCGAAGCCAGCAGCGCGACGGGAGTGCCAGCCTGCGCAGCAACCCAGCCCCAAAGCAAACTCCCGAGTGTCATACCGAGTGAGAATATCATGATGTAAAGGGACAAGGCGCGCCCACGAACCCAAGCCGGAACCGAGATCTGGGCGGCAACTTGCAGTGATGACAGGACGCTGAGCCATGCCGCGCCGCAAATTACCATGACACCGTACAGCATGGTCTCGCTTCGGATCGTCGCCAGGGCCACGGTGGTCAGCGCATAGACTATGGTTGCAATAAGCACCAGGCGGTCGCGAGTGATATGCGTCCGTATCTGCGGCATGAAAACAGCGGCAGCTACCGCGCCGATACCGACAAAGGTAAGCAAAAATCCATAGGTTCCGGGGCCTCCCCCAAGCTCGCGTCGGGCGATCAGCGGAAGCAGCGCCCATACGGAGGTTGCAAAGAGGATGAACGCTGTCGCGCGGATCAGCACCGCGCGGAAAAGCGATGCGATGTGCGCATAACGCAGGCCGGCCCGCAACGCCTGAAAAAATCGCTCGGGCGGCAGAGCCTGCTCATCCCGCTCGCGTTTCCAGTAACATAACATCACCACCATGCCGATGAACGAGATCATATTAAGGCTATAGGCGGCCCACGCGCCAAGTTGCGCCAGCAGCAGGCCGCCGATGGCGGGCCCGATAGCGCGCGACAAATTCATCGACAGCGAACCCAACGCAACGGCTTGCGGCAGCAAATTTCCGGGCGCGAGTTCGGCTATGGTAGCGTTCAGTGCGGGCATTGCCATCGCCGCACCTGAGCCCAGGGCAAAAGTAAGGATCAACAGGCTCCAGGCATCAAGCTGACCGGTCGCGGCGAGAAAAGCCAGCGCGGCCGCTGAAAGCGCCATCCATATCTGGGTCACAATCAGATAGCGGCGGCGATCAACGATGTCGGTCAGCGCCCCGGCCGCCAGTGCAAATATCACGATCGGCAACGAAGCCGCCGCCTGCACCAGCGACACCATTACGGGCGAGGGAGACAGGTCAGTCATCACCCAGCCGGAGGCCGTCCCGTTGATCCAGGTACCAATGTTGGAACCGAGCGATGCAAGCCAGAAGACGCGAAACATCGGTAACCGGAGCGGCGCCCACGCACCGGGGTGCGCGGCGTTCGAGACGCTATCGTCGACAGGCTTGCTCACCAGCGGAATGCCATGCTTGTCATGAGAAAGTCGACGCTTCTACCGCCGGCCTGTGTCAAGGCTTCCCCTGCGCTGAAATGGACCGCGGCGGCGCGAATTTCCCACTGCGGATGGAGACGATAACTGCCTTCCAGCCTGATCTGGTCGCCGATATACCGGCCGGTTCCAATAGTTTCAGGTATCGCCACCAAGGGCGCGGGTGGCGTGTAAACCGCATCTTCTTTGTGGTGTTTCCACAGGAAGTCCCAGCCTAGAAGGAGTGTCAGTGCGGGGACAGGCTTGATCGTCACCACCGGTTGCACATCCATGATATTAGCCGGCGCCAGCAGTGCTGCCTCGCTGAGGTAGGTGGGGTTGGGATAGAATGCGTTAAAGGTACCGAGCCGCCCGTCGTCAGGATTTTTATCACCGCTGGCAATATCCGCTTTCAGGCTGAGCCGCGGCGACCAAGGCAGTGCGGTGAAAGTAAACCCGGTATCGGAGGAAATCGTCCAGGCACGGATGGTCTGATCGCCGACATGGCCGGTCTGGAATACGGCTTCCATGTTCCAGTCCCAGCCTTTTGCAGAACCAAAAAGCCGTGTGCCGAAGGAATGCCTTTGTTCCCGCCCCTGCGCCGCCGCAAACCGCCCCTGATCTCTTTCGTAGCCAAGCCAGTAGAGATCGATCTTGAGGGGAGCCACACTTTCCGGCGCGAGAGTGGCGTATAAGCCGTAGAGCGATTGCGACTTATTAGCCGCGTCATCAAAGGTTCCCGGCCTGTTGAGAACCGGACGGAAGGCGAAGGCGTCGATGCGATGTGATCCCTGCTTCCAGCTGGCGCGTGCGCCGTCAAAAGCGAGGCGAATGTTGGGGCCCTCTCGCACCGCGATCAGACGCGAGGTGCCGAGAGTCATTTCCTGTCGACCCACGCGGAGGGAAAACATATCGCCGTTCCACGCCAGGAAGCCCTGCTGCAGGTCGGGTCTGCTTTGATCGGTGCTAACGGGTCCGCCGTGGCGTCCGGTTTCGTCATATGCCGCGAACTGTACGAACATCTGCATGTGCTTGCCGACGCGTAGATCACCATGCACCATGCCTCGAAACAGCGTGAAGTCGTCACCGCCGGGACTACTACCGATACCGAAATCAAGGGGTCGTAAATATTCGGCGCGCACGCGCGCGTCGGCGCCGAATATTAGCGTGGCAGCCTCGCCAATGCGCCAGCATTTGGGCGCAATTTTGCTACAGTTTCCTCTCCAGTCTTCCTCGAAGCGCAGAGGCCGATATTCGGATGCGGTCGCGGGCAGCGACATGGCGAGCGCCA
>JBKJYB010000491.1:0-2904 GCA_046716045.1 Nitrosospira sp. | reverse complement strand
TGAAGCAGCTTGACAATCAGGTCGTCGATCCCAAATCGGAAAAGCCCCAGCAGCCTCCTTACGCACAGAATGAAACACGCTCCATCAAACCGGCAATTCTGGTGGTCGAGGGGGTCTGCACCCACTTGGGATGCTCTCCCGTATTTCGCAAGGATATTGCTCCCGCGGATCTCGGATCCGATTGGCTGGGTGGTTTTTTCTGTCCCTGCCACGGTTCCAAATTCGACTTGGCGGGCCGCGTCTACAAAAGTGTTCCCGCGCCGACTAATCTGGTTGTTCCCCCGCATACGTATTTGAGCGACAACCTCCTGTTGATCGGGTCTGATCGTAAGGAGTCGGCATAAATGAGCAAGCGACTGGATTCAATGATTGATTGGGTAGATGCGCGTTTTCCCTTAACTTCCAACTGGAAGGCTCATCTTACCGAGTATTACGCACCGAAAAACTTCAATTTCTGGTACTACTTCGGCTCGCTTGCGATGCTTGTACTGGTGAATCAGCTCCTCACCGGCATCTTCCTCACCATGAACTACAAGCCGGATGCCAGCATGGCGTTCGCTTCGGTGGAATACATCATGCGGGACGTGGATTTTGGCTGGTTAATCCGTTATATGCACTCCACCGGCGCATCCATGTTCTTTGTGGTGGTCTATCTGCATATGTTCCGTGGAATGATGTACGGCTCCTACCGCAAACCGCGCGAGCTTCTGTGGCTAATCGGCATGGGAATCTTTTTCGTCCTGATGATGCTGGCGTTTACCGGCTACATTTTACCGTGGGGCCAGATGTCCTATTGGGGCGCGCAAGTGATTGTGAGCATGATTGGTGCGATTCCGGTAGTCGGCCAGACCCTCTCCAACTGGCTTCTGGGCGACTTCATGCTCTCGGACGCCGCGCTCAATCGCTTTTTTGCTTACCATGTCGTAACCCTGCCAATTTTACTTGTGACACTGGTAATAGTTCATGTACTCGCCCTGCACGAAGTCGGCTCGAATAATCCGGACGGCATTGAGATCAAGGCAAACAAGAATCCTGTCACGCATATCCCGGTGGATGGCATTCCCTTCCACCCATACTACACAGTGAAAGACATTTTCGGCGTGGTGGTATTCCTGATCGTGTTCTGTGGCATTATATTTTTCGCACCGGAGATGGGCGGCTATTTCCTCGAGTACAATAATTTTGTTCCCGCCAATACGCTGCAAACTCCCGATCATATCGCACCGGTATGGTATTTCACCCCGTACTACTCGATGCTGCGGGCAGTCACAATCAACTTTCTCTGGATAGACGCAAAACTCTGGGGCATCGTGCTGATGGGCGCTTCGGTCGCAATCTTTGCCCTGTTGCCCTGGCTGGACCGCAGTCCCGTAAAATCGATCCGCTATAAAGGGCCATATTTCAAGATCGCCCTCACCCTGTTTGTCATTAGCGTTTTTGTGCTCGGCTGGCTCGGTACGAAATCACCTACACCGCTCTATACACTACTGGCACAAATATTCACGGTAATCTACTTCGCCTTCTTCATTCTTATGCCGTGGTACAGCAAGATAGACAAAACCAAGCCTGAGCCGACAAGAGTGAAAGAATGAGAAAAATAACACATATTCTATTTGTTTTTTGCCTGGCTCCGCTTGTCGCATTTGCCAGCGGTTCCGAAATGAAACTGGATAAGGCACCCATTCATCCAACCGACAAGCTTTCTCTGCAACGTGGCGCGCAGGCTTTTGTCAACTATTGCCTGACGTGCCACAGTGCTGAATACATGCGCTACAATCGGCTCAGGGACCTGGATCTCAGCGAAAATCAGATCAGCGATAACCTTATATTTACCGGGCAGAAAGTAGGCGAGCTCATGACGGTCGCCATGAAAAAAAAGGAAGCCAAACAGTGGTTCGGTGTAGCCCCGCCTGATCTATCGGTGATTGCCCGTTCTCGTGGTGCAGACTGGCTCTACACCTATCTTCGCAAATTTTATCGTGATGAATCGACAGTCACCGGCTGGAATAACCTGCTATTTGATAAGGTTGCCATGCCTCACGCACTCTACCAATTGCAGGGGATGCAATCTGTTTCGGTTAAAACCGTTGATGACGGCCACGGTGGCAAGCATGAAGTAAAGGAACTGAAACTGGACGCACCTGGCACGCTCTCAAAAACCGAATATGATATGTATATCGCTGATCTGGTGAACTATTTAGTTTACGTGGGTGAACCGGCAGCCACAAAACGGGTACAATTGGGAATTATCGTGATGCTCTTCCTGTTCGCCATGCTGGGGCTGACTTATGCCCTGAAACAGGAGTACTGGAGGGATATCCATTGATTATTTCACTCCCATCAAAGGTGCTTAGTCCAATTATGCTGGAAAGTAATAAGTCATGATGACACTGTACTCAGCCACCACCTGCCCGTTCAGCCATCGCTGCCGTATCGTGCTGTATGAAAAGGGAATGGATTTTCAGATTATTGATGTCGATCTCCACAACAAGCCGGAAGATCTGGCGGTAATGACCCCCTATAGCCGGGTGCCGGTACTGGTGGAGCGTGATCTTATTCTGTATGAATCTAACATCATCAATGAATATATTGATGATCGCTTCCCGCATCCGCAGCTAATGCCCGCAGATCCGGTAATGCGTGCGCGCGCACGGCTGTTTCTGCATCGCTTTGAGCAGGAACTCTTTTGCCATATTGACGCGGTCGAGAGCAGCAATCAGAAAACGTCAGATAAGGCGCGCGCGACGATCCGCGACAATCTGACCGTGATTGCACCGGTATTTGTCAAACAGAAATACATGCTGGGGGACGAATTCTCCATGCTTGATGTAGCGATTGCGCCACTTCTGTGGCGGCTGGATCACTATGGCATTCAGCTACCTAAACAAGCTGCGCCACTATTGA
>JBKJYB010000490.1:0-2551 GCA_046716045.1 Nitrosospira sp. | reverse complement strand
GCTACCAAGAGTATGCTAAACATAAAGGCAGCCCCATTCCGAACCATTTTCATGACCGGACGAGGCCTGTCTCGATCCGGCAAATGAAATCAAATTTTCGGCAGGGTCACGCCGTGCTGTCCCTGATATTTTCCGCCGCGATCTTTATAGGAAATTTCGCATACTTCGTCGGATTCAAAGAAAATCACCTGAGCCACTCCCTCGTTCGCGTAAATCTTGGCAGGCAGCGGTGTGGTGTTTGAAAATTCCAGCGTGACATAGCCTTCCCACTCCGGCTCAAACGGTGTGACATTGACAATGATGCCGCAACGCGCATAGGTGGATTTTCCCAGGCAAATGGTCAGTACATTGCGCGGAATGCGGAAATATTCGACGGTGCGTGCCAGCGCAAAGGAGTTGGGCGGGATGATGCAAACCTTGTTCTTCACGTCGACGAAGGAGTTGGAATCAAAATTCTTGGGGTCGACAATGGTGGAGTTGATATTGGTGAACAGCTTGAATTCATCCGAACAGCGAATATCATAGCCATAACTCGAAGTCCCATATGAAACGATCTTGTGGCCATTCGCATGCTTGATCTGATTGGGCTCAAAGGGCTCGATCATGCGATGCTCCGCCGCCATGCGGCGAATCCACTTGTCAGACTTGATGGTCATTTTTGAAGGACGAGAATATAAGTGAAATGTTAAACGTGAACAGAGGTCAGCCGTTGCCGACCGGTTCTCCGCAAGGGTTATCAAGTATCCTGAATCACTATGTTTGCAAATAATGCCGAGTGATCCAGCGACAACTCGTCGATCTTGACCGCGAGGCGGCGAGCAATGCCACGATAAATCTCCGCTATCCGTCCGTTGGGATCCGTTACCACCGTGGGGGCGCCGGCGTCAGTGTGTTCGCGGATTTTGATGTCGAGCGGCAGTGCGCCCAGAAACTCCACATCGTAATCTTTGCACATCTTTTCCCCACCACCCGCGCCGAAAATATGCTCTTCGTGACCGCACTGAGAACAAATATGGGTACTCATATTTTCGACGATGCCGATAATGGGAATACCGACTTTCTGGAACATTTTGAGTCCTTTGCGAGCATCCAGTAATGCGATATCCTGCGGGGTGGTAACAATAACGGCGCCGGTAACCGGCACTTTCTGTGCAAGCGTCAACTGGATGTCACCGGTACCGGGCGGCATATCCACAATGAGGTAATCCACATCGTTCCAGCGTGTGTCGCTTATTAACTGCTGTAACGCCTGGGTGACCATCGGGCCCCGCCATACCATGGGGGCCTCCACGTCAATCAGGAAACCGATGGACATGGCCTGGATGCCGTGCGCTTTCATCGGTTCGATACTCTTGCCATCAGGAGATTCAGGGCGGCCGGTTATGCCCAGCATCTGGGGTTGTGAAGGGCCATAAATATCGGCGTCCAGAATGCCGACAGAGGCGCCTTCCGCAGCCAGTGCCAATGCCAGATTTACCGCCGTGGCGGATTTGCCCACCCCGCCCTTGCCGGAAGCCACCGCAATGATATTCTTCACCCCGGGAATGAGCTTCACTCCGCGTTGTACACTGTGAGAAACAATCTTGCTCGTGATATTGACACTCACGTTACCACTACCCGGAATGGTTTTGAGTTTGTCGGCCACCTGCTTCCGAATACTTTCGATCACGCTCTTTGCCGGATAACCGAGCACGATATCAAGTGAAATGTCATCACCATCTATTTTGATGTTACGCGCCTCATTGCTGACCACATAATCCTTGCCGGTGCTCAGATCGGTAATTTCCTTGAGAGCGGATTGCACTTGCTGTTCGGTGATAGCCACTTTACTACTCCTTTACCCTGCGCCTGCGGAACAAATAAACCACAACCAACCTTGAATATTAACAAATATCGGAGTCGAGGGTCTGTTGACTAAAAAATAAAAGCGAGAACACAATGAAAAATAAATACGCGGCATAAAGCCTCGCACGCTTAACCTGAATCCGGTAGTTGACCGCTCATTTAATAGATCAGTGTTATGATTTAATAACAATATTTCTTATTATTTGACTTTCATCTTCCGGGGTGAGACCCAATGGGGCGAATTGTACAGTTTTTGGGGCACACGGCCGCATTACAACTTCTCGCAAAAACCGCACACTTCTCCCCGTCCAACTACCGGATTCAGGTTTAAACGACATCTAATTTACCGGCCAAAAAAGCTGCAAGAAACCAAACCGCTCAAGCGAACCAGGAATTGGTTTCCTTCAGTTCTACAGACCACCAAGCCCGCAGTTTGTTACAATTGCATTTGACTATTTCTATAGCCAATTGATGAACAAGCGAAAAATTCTCGTCACTTCCGCGCTGCCCTACGCCAACGGCAGCATTCATCTCGGCCATCTGGTGGAATACATTCAAACCGACATCTGGGTGCGTTTCCAGAAAATGCAAGGGCACGAGGTGCATTACGTGTGTGCCGATGACACTCACGGCACACCGATTATGCTTCGCGCCGAGCAGGAAGGTATTACCCCAAAACAGTTGATAGATCGTGTATGGCATGAAC
>JBKJYB010000489.1:0-32761 GCA_046716045.1 Nitrosospira sp. | reverse complement strand
TCTTCACCCTGTCCATCAATTTATCTATCAGGATTTTTTCCGAGCGGAATTTGTCGCGCCGATGTACAACCGTGACATTCCGTGCAATGTTTGAAAGGTAAAGCGCCTCTTCCACCGCCGTGTTGCCGCCGCCCACCACCGCTACATCCTGCCCTTTGTAGAAAAAACCGTCGCAAGTAGCGCAACCTGATACGCCTCTGCCCATATAAGCCTCTTCCGAAGGCAGCCCCAGGTACTGCGCGGAGGCCCCGGTGGCGATAATCAGCGCATCGCACGTGTACGTGCCTTGATCGCCGATCAGCGTGATGGGTTTATCGGTAAGCTTGGCGGTGTGAATGTGGTCGAAAATGATCTCGGTGTTAAAGCGTTCCGCATGTTTCTGAAAGCGTTCCATCAATTCCGGGCCTTGCACGCCCATTGCATCCGCCGGCCAGTTATCGACATCGGTAGTGGTCATGAGCTGGCCGCCCTGGGCCATGCCGGTGATGAGTACGGGGTTAAGGTTGGCACGCGCGGCATACACCGCCGCGCTATAACCGGCGGGACCGGAACCGAGGATGAGAAGGCGGGAGTGTTTGCTTGTCATAGTTAACCTAAATCCGGCAGTTGGGCAGGTCGGAGTGTGCGATTTTTGGGGTGCAGGGCAAGGCGCAACGACGCGGAATGGCTATTCCATTCCAAGGAGTTGCAACGCAGCCATGTGCCGCAAAAACCGTGCAATCCGCCCTGTAGCGAACTCACCAAAAAGGCCAATTTCAAGTGACGCAAAAAGTTATTATGGGTCATAACGCCGAGCTGAAAATGAGTTGAAAAATGAGCGGTCAACTGCCGGATTTAGGTTTAAATATATGGGATTTATTATTAAAAAAACAAGTTCCTGACAGGCGCTACAGCCGTTGTTCAACCCAGCCGGCCACGCTCTCCAATGCGGCAGGCAGATTGTCGGGCTGGGTTCCACCTGCCTGGGCCATATCGGCGCGCCCGCCGCCTTTGCCACCAACCTGCAAGGCAACAAAATTAATCAGTTCACCCGCTTTTACTTTCGTTGTGAGATCGGCGCTGACACCCGCAATCAGCTTGACCTTTTCCGCTTCTATCGCGGCCAGCACGACGACGCAGGATTTGAATTTATCCTTGAGCTTGTCCAGCGTTTCGCGCAGCGTCCTCGAATCCGCATCTTCAAGACAGACCGCCAGGACTTTTGTGCCTTTCACCTCCCGCACCTGACCCGCGAGTTCATCGCCTTGCGAGCTGGCAAGCTTTGATTTCATACGCGCGAGCTCTTTTTCCAGCTGTTTAACGCTATCGAGGATTTGCGCGATGCGAGTGGCGGCTTCCTGCGGCTGCACCTTGATTGCGCCCGCTACTTGTTGCAATTGTGATTCCTGTTGCTGAATGTAGGCCAATGCGCCCTCGCCAGTTACCGCTTCCACGCGCCGCACCCCGGCCGCCACCCCGCTTTCGGCAACAATCTTGAATAATCCGATGTCGCCCGTGCGCTTGACGTGCGTGCCGCCGCATAACTCACGCGAGGAACCAATATCCAGCACGCGCACTTCGTCACCATATTTCTCGCCAAACAGCATCATCGCACCGGTTTTCTTCGCATCCTCTATCGCCATCATGCGCGCCCCGGTTGCCGCATTGGACAGAATTTCGGCATTGACCAAAACCTCCACCTTGCGAATTTCCTCATCCGTCATAGGCTGGTTATGCGCAAAATCGAAGCGCGTCTTATCGGCATCGACCAACGAACCTTTTTGCTGTACATGGGCACCCAATACCTCGCGCAGCGCCTTGTGCATCAAGTGAGTGACGGAATGATTGCGCTCGGTGCGTGCGCGCGCCGCTGGATTGACCTTTGCCAGCACCTTGTCGCCGATAACCAGCCGCCCGCTGCGCAGCAGCCCTTTGTGGCCGAATACATCCGCCTGAATTTTTTGCGTATCGGATACGGCAAAGGTACCGTTGGCAGCCAGCAGTTCGCCGCAATCGCCCACCTGCCCGCCGGATTCCGCATAAAACGGCGTCTGATCGAGTACGACCACCGCTTCATCATCCGCCTCGATAAAATCCACGCGGCTGCCTTGCCGGTAGATCGCGAGAACCTGACCTTCGTACTGCACGTTCTCATATCCGTGGAATTGCGTCGGGAGACCGCTGTAGGCGATGCCATCCTGCATGGTAAATTTACTCGTCGCCCGGGCTCGCTCGCGCTGACGCGCCATGGCTTGCTCGAAACCCGCGTGGTCGATGGCGATACCCCGCTCACGCGCAATGTCAGCGGTGAGGTCTAACGGAAAACCGAAGGTGTCATAGAGACGAAATAAGGTTTCACCATCCAGTATGCGGCTTTCCTGACCAAGCGCTGCCTCCAGTATTTGCATGCCATTTTCCAGCGTCTCGGCGAAGCGTTCTTCCTCCTGTTTCAGCACCGCCGCTATGCGAGCCTTGGCTTCAACCAATTCCGGATAGGCTGAACCCATCGCATTCGCCAGATCTTCCACCAGCGCGTAAAAAAATGGCTGATTCTGGCCCAGCTTATAGCCATGACGAATGGCGCGGCGGATGATGCGCCGGAGCACGTAGCCACGTCCCTCGTTGCCGGGAATCACGCCATCTGCAATGAGAAAAGAACAGGCGCGAATATGATCGGCTATTACCTTGAGAGAATTGCTCGATAAATCTTGCGCGCTGCTGGCGCTGCCCAAACATTCCCGCGCCGCCGCCTTGATCAGATCCTGAAACAAATCGATTTCATAATTGCTGTGAACCTGCTGCATCACCGCAGAAACGCGCTCCAGCCCCATGCCGGTATCCACCGATGGTTTGGGCAATGGATGCAGCGCGCCGGCGCTGTCCCGGTTGTATTGCATAAACACCAGATTCCAGATTTCGACATAGCGGTCGCCATCCGCTTCCGGCGTACCGGGCGGGCCACCCGCAATCTCCGGACCGTGATCGTAAAAAATTTCAGAACAGGGGCCGCAGGGACCGGTATCGCCCATCTGCCAGAAATTATCCGTGGTGGCGATGCGCGTGAAGCGCGACGAGGCAACCCCCACCTCGTTGAGCCAGATGTCGGCAGCTTCGTCATCCTCGGCATACACCGTGACCCATAATTTTTCCTGCGGTACCTTGAGTGTAACCGTGAGAAATTCCCATGCGAATTTGATGGCGTTCCGCTTGAAATAATCGCCGAAGCTGAAATTGCCCAGCATCTCAAAGAAAGTATGATGCCGCGCGGTGTAGCCGACATTCTCCAGATCGTTGTGTTTACCGCCCGCCCTTACACAACGCTGCGAACTTGCCGCGCGCACATAGGGCCGCTTATCCTGGCCGAGAAACACATCCTTGAACTGCACCATGCCTGCGTTGGTGAATAGCAGCGTTGGATCGTTCGCGGGAACGAGGGGACTCGACGCGACGACCGCATGGCCGTGCGACGCAAAGAATTCGAGAAATTTTTGTCTTATTTCGCTGCTTTTCATACTGGCTTCATCTGAACATATGGGGTGGCGGCTAACGCCGCGATATCTCCGTTACTGTCATTCCCAGCGATTCGCCATTGATAATCGCAATATTCGCTACCTTCACCCTGACGGTGATTTTTTCGTTCATCTTAGGTAGGTCGGCTTCCGTCAGGATGGTAATCTCTCCGCTATCGTCCTTCAATACGTAGGCCTTTGTATTAAACAGCGGAATCCGCGTGGGATCTTTTGCGACACCATGGAGCATGACTTCCTTGCCGTCAAAGTTGGCGGGAGATGTGTTGATTTCGTTAATAGGCGTCGCGTTGATGGCACCGCAACCACCAAGCATAATCCCTATAACGACCGCCAATACGATCTGAGCAAAGTGGTTCCTCACGCTTCTTCCTTATCAGCGTGGCGCAACACCTGATGTATCACTTCCGCCGTAAATCCCCGCCCCATCAGGAAACGCATTTGTCTGCCAAGCTCTTTCGCATTGGCAGGCATCGCACCAAACTTTTTCCGCCATACTTCGCGCGCGTTTTCCTGCTCGGTTTCCCTGATATTGGGCAACGCCGCGGCGATTAAATTCTCCGCGATGCCCTTTTCACGCAATTCATGCACAATCCGTTGACTGCCAAACTTGCTTTTACGCATGTGTATCACCTTCTCCACCATGCGCGCGGCTGACAGAAAGCCGCGTTGTTCGAACTTGTCGAGCAAGGAAGAAAGTTCTTCGGAAGTTTGAGCATGGGGCGCGAGCTTTCTTTCCAGCTCAAACCGGGAGTGCTCCCGCCGCGCCAGATAACCCAAGGCGCGGGTTTTCAGGCTTGTCCCCTTTACCAAGGCTATTACTCCGCGCTGGCGGGTTCAGCCTGAGCCTGATTAGCGACTCCCACAGCTGCGCGGATCTTCGATTCTATTTCCATCGCTACGTCGTGATGCTCTTTCAGATATTCGCGGGCATTGTCCTTACCCTGGCCTATTTTATCTCCCTTGTAGGCATACCAGGCGCCGGATTTCTCGACCAGCTTGTGTTGCACGCCCAGCTCGACGATTTCACCTTCGCGCGAAATCCCCTCGCCATAGAGAATATCGAATTCGGCCTGCTTGAATGGCGGCGCAACTTTATTCTTGACCACCTTGACGCGGGTTTCGCTGCCGATGACCTCATCGCCCTTTTTGATGGAACCGGTCCGGCGTATATCGAGACGCACCGACGCGTAGAATTTCAATGCATTGCCGCCGGTGGTCGTTTCGGGGTTGCCGAACATGACGCCGATTTTCATGCGTATCTGGTTGATGAAAATCACCATGGTATTGCTGCGCTTGATGTTGGCGGTAAGCTTGCGCAACGCCTGCGACATCAATCTCGCTTGCAGGCCCATCTGAGGCTCGCCCATTTCGCCTTCGATTTCCGCTTTGGGTGTCAAGGCCGCGACCGAATCCACCACCACCACATCGACCGAGCCGGAGCGCACCAGCATATCGGCGATTTCCAAGGCCTGCTCGCCGTTATCGGGCTGAGAAATCAATAATTCCTGTACATTGACGCCGATCTTTTGGGCGTATTGCGGGTCCAGGGCATGTTCCGCGTCGATGAATGCGGCAGTGCCGCCCACTTTCTGCACTTCGGCAATAACTTGCAGGGTAAGGGTAGTCTTGCCGGACGACTCCGGTCCGTAGATTTCAATGACCCGTCCTCGCGGCAACCCTCCCACCCCCAGCGCAATATCGAGCCACAGTGAGCCAGTGGAAATTACCTGGATGTCTTTGGCAACATCGCTGGCGCCCAAACGCATGATCGAGCCTTTGCCGAACTGTTTCTCGATCTGGGAAAGCGCCGCCGCCAGCGCTTTGCTTCTGTTTTCGTCCATGGATTTTCCTTTTAAGAATGGGACTGATTATCGCATATGTGACCCAGCGCGGGAAGACGAAGGGAGGGTGACGGCGTGTTCGCAATGGGTTCACGGGAGCGCGATTTTCCATTTCTGCCCAATGATGCATCTTGTTGGAAGGCAACTGAACCGTGAGCTGGTGCATCAGAAAATATCAGGAAAATAACGAGAATTAATCGAGGCCATTTATTCCGGGTGTATCTAACCCGGATGTTTCATAAATTCGCGCACCCTTGCTAGTCTGTTGTTTCGTATGGAAATTTTGTTCAGCCGGGTGTATGAATAACTACGCCCTCTTTTACAAAATCTCCCTACAAACAATATCCTGTGCAATCATCACGCGAGTTAAACATCCGGGCTAAGGCAACATATAAGTATTGAAATAACGCTCTGCCCTGGGTGGGTCGAGCTTGCGCAGGGCGTGATAAACTCCCCTTATCTTGCCGCGCTCGCCTAGTAGTGCGTAGTTCACGCCTAGGTTATACCAGGCATCGGCATTCTCCGGTTGTATGCGCACCGTTTGCTGATAGGCCTCAGCCGCCTCGCCGTGCAGGTTCAGATCGTCGTATGTAATACCCAGGCTGTACCAGGCACCCGGATTCTCCGGCTGTATGCGCAGCGCCTCCCGATAGGCATGAATAGCGTGGGCATGCTGTTTAAGTTCATGGTAGGTATTGCCCAGGTCATACCAGACTTCCGCATTCTCCTTCCGTATGCGCAGCGCATCGCGATAGGCGTGGATTGCATGATCGTATTCTTTGAGACTCGCGTAGGCAACACCGAGTTTATGCCAGGCCTCGTCATACTCGGCCTGGTTGCGTATCGCCTCCCGATAGGCATGAACCGCCTGGTTGTATTGTTTAAGATGGGCGGAAGCCACCCCCACGCTATACCACGCAGCCGCGTTTGCCGGATCACGTTTAACTTCCTGCTGAGCGAGTTTTAACAGCGCCTGCCAGTCAGCTTTCTTCTCCAGTGCCATGGTACGGTTAAGCCAGTTAAATGCGCCTTTGTCAGTTACTATCGGAACAGGTTGCGTTCGATTCGATAATTCACCTATCCACTCCACCGGTAGTGCGAAAGTGAAGTTCTGACGTTCGACAGACTGGAGCGAGAGAAGCCCTATCAGCCGTCCCTGATCATCAACCAGCGCTCCGCCGCTGGAACCCGGAGAGATAGCGGCGGAGATATGCATATATTGCGACCCCCCATACGGCCGCGAGTTGGAGACAACGCCTTCGCTCAGCGTCGTCGTCTCATGTCTCGCGGGTACACTGATAGCATAAACACGCTGACCGGCTCTGATTTTTCCGGCGGAGCCCAAAGTAATGGGTGCGCCTCGCAAATGGGGTACATTCAACTGGCAAAGGTCATGATCCAGGTCAGCATATTGCAGCGTGGCTTTGAAAGTGTTACCTGATTTTCGCACTAATGTATTTTTTTCTTCTTTGGCCGCTTCTTTGATCCCTTCTTTGACTATGTGGCAGCCGGTAACTACCTGATTCGCCCCAACCACCACGCCGCTGCCTTGGCGAATGGATTTACCATGGGTATCCACCACATCTACTTCCACCACGGAAGGCGACACCCGCATAAAAATACGTTCAGGGGCCAGTGGGATATTGGGGACATGAGGAACATCGGCTGCGGCTAATGACGAAAGCAAGGCTAGCACTAAACCCCCTACCTTCATTGGATGCAAAGCCAGAGTAGTCTGATTCATTTGTTGGGTATTTGGACTCACAGCCATATTAATTCGTCAATTTGAATACACATCGTAGCGCATCGGCTCAACCAATGTGCATCAGCAGCAACGATCTCGCGCAACAAAAAGTGTAAAATGCCGGATTATTTCACTGAAAACTGCAGAACCCTATGGAAATCAAGGAAATTGAGGAGGAGCCAGCCAATTATCCCAGGAAGAAACGGATCCAGCCGCTGGCATATTTCATCTTCACCACACGTTGGCTGCAATTGCCGTTGTACCTTGGGTTGATTCTTGCCCAGTGCGTATATGTGTACCACTTCTGGGTTGAATTGACCGATCTGATTGGCGCCGTCATGGGTAACCAGGCTGCGTTACAGCATATTCTGGACGCGGTAGCTATTGAAGGTGCGCCCCGGCCCACCAAGATCGGTGAAACCACCATTATGCTGGTCGTGCTGGGTTTGATAGACGTGGTGATGATCTCCAATCTGCTCATTATGGTGATTATCGGCGGCTATGAGACGTTCGTTTCGCGCATGAACCTGGAGGGCCATCCCGATCAACCGGAGTGGCTGTCGCATGTCAATGCGTCGGTGCTAAAAGTCAAGCTCGCCACCGCCATCATCGGCATTTCGTCTATCCACTTGCTCAAGACCTTCATCAATGCCAACGCATACGATGAAAAAACGATAATCGCCCAAACCGGAATCCATGTCGTTTTCCTGCTTTCAGCTATTGCAATCGCCTACAGTGACCGCCTCATGTCCGGTACGAGTGCACACAGGGAGGCCCAGGAATCCCACTGAACGATAGCGTGTCCTCAAGCGGTAACCGGCGGGATGCCTTGTAACAGATCTATTACTCCTTGCAGCGCTCTTGCCACCGCTTGCTGTCTTATTGCCTCACGGCTGCCGCTAAAATAGCGGGTTTCGGTAAGGGCAAGACCATCTTTCATTAGCCAGGCGAAACATACCATCCCGACAGGTTTTTCCGCTGTGCCACCGTCCGGACCGGCAATGCCGGTAACGGAAACCGCAACCTGCGCATGGCTACGCGTAATGGCACCTTCGGCCATTTCATATGCAACCTCCCTCGATACCGCACCGTTTTGTTCAAGCGTCGCGCTGCTCACGCCCAGCATTTCGCGCTTTGAGCTATCTGCGTACGTGATAAAGCCGCGTTCGTACCAGGCGGAACTCCCGCCTATTGATGTAATGGTTTGCCCCAGCCAGCCACCTGTGCAGGATTCGGCACTGGCAAGCATCAATTCCTGCCGGGCGAGCGCTGATCCAACTTGCCTGGCGAGATCTTCAAGTGCCGGATCTTCCATGATCCTAAATCCGGCGGTTGGACGGACCCACCCAAAAAGTGAGGCTCAAATAGCATAAAACATCATTATTAATCATAACACTAACCTAATAAATGAGCGGTCAACTGCCGGATTTAGGATGATCCATCCTGAAATTTTCACGTCTTACTATATTACAAATGCTTTCCACGCCGCCAGACACAATAGCGTGAAAAACGCGGCCAGCAAGTCATCGAACATTACGCCGAAGCCGCCACGCAACGTGTTGTCATAATATCGGATCGGCGGCGGCTTGATAATATCGAACAGACGAAACAGCAGAAACGCAAATGCCTGCCATATCAAATTATTGGGCGTGAACACCAGGACCAGCAGAAAAGCCACGACCTCATCCCAAACCATGCCGCCATGGTCATGATCACCAAGCGCCTTGCCGGTGACACGGCAAGCCCAGATACCGAGGATGAACAGCGCGGTAATCAGCAGCAGAAATTCAACAGGCTCGAGGAAGTAATCCAGCACCCAGAATAACGGGAAAGCGGCAAGCGTCCCCGCGGTGCCGGGTGCAACCGGACTCAAACCTGCACCTCCACCGAATGCGATGAAGTGCGCAGGATGACGCCGTACAAACGCTTTATCGGGATGAAAATTCTCAGCCGTGGAAGTGGTCATATCCCTTCGTCTCCAGCGTTACGGTATTGCCTGCGGCATCCAGCACTACCAGACCTTCTCCTTCACTGATTCTGCCGATGCGGGTCAACGGAATCTGCTGTTCACCGGAGAGCGTTTCGATTTTTCCGCGCCTGGACCTGGGCGCGGTGAAACAAAGCTCATAGTCGTCTCCACCGGCCAGCAGGCATTCCATCGCCAGCGCCTGGGGAAGATATCGTTTCATTGCCGCCGAACAATTTATTTCACTCGTTTTGATGACAGCGGCAACTTTTGAACTTTTCAAGATGTGTCCCAGGTCCGCCAGCAACCCATCGGAAATATCGATGGCGCTACCGGCAAGGCCGATCAACCGCTGCCCTAATTCGACGCGTGCCGCCGGGGTATGCAACGCGGACAGACACTCCGTGATTTCGCCGGGCTCAAGCACGATGCGCCGCTGCGCGTGAGCAAGTGCCAGG
Organism: Nitrosospira sp.; assembly: GCA_046716045.1. Lineage (GTDB taxonomy): Bacteria > Pseudomonadota > Gammaproteobacteria > Burkholderiales > Nitrosomonadaceae > Nitrosospira. Next base: position 23,243 of record JBKJYB010000489.1, on the reverse strand, counting down.
GCGGCATCGCCCAGATGGCCGGATATCCAGATATCATCGCCCGGCCTGGCGCCGCTGCGGCGCAACGCTTTTCCTGTTGCCACTTCGCCTATGATTGTTACGCTGATATTGAGCGGACCACGCGTCGTATCTCCACCGACAAGGTCCACTTGATGCGCATGAGCGAGCCCGAAAAAGCCATCAGCGAACGCTGCCAGCCATTTTTCGTCGGTGCGCACCATAGGTTCCGGCAGCGCCAGCGAAAGTGTGGCCCACCGTGGCCTGGCACCCATTGCGGCCATGTCGGAAAGACTCACTGCGAGGGACTTGTGGCCTAGCTTGCGTGGATCGGCATCGGCGAAAAAATGCTGGCCGGCTACCAGCATGTCGGTGGATACCGCCAGCTCCATTCCCCTTGCCGGCTTGATCAGCGCCGCATCATCTCCTACGCCCAATACCGCGCCGGGGCTCGGACGAGTAAAATAACGCTGGATAATGTCGAATTCGGAGGGCATCTGTACCACGTGGGTGATCACGCTTTCGCATTGATCTCAACCATTCGCAGCTTCGCCGCCAATTTATCCAGCACGCCGTTCACGTATTTATGTCCATCGGTGCCGCCATAGGTTTTGGCTAATTCCACGGCCTCGTTGATGACTGCTCGATAAGGCATTTCGGGGTGACTGGCAAGCTCGTGGGTACTCAGTAGCAGAATGGCGGCCTCCACGGGACTGAGCTCTTTGAATGGCCGGTCGAGATGAGGCTGAATTTGCTTCTCCAGTTGGGAGGCATTCGCCAGGACGCCTTGCAGTAGAACGGAAAGATATGCCTCGTCTGTCCTGGGAAATTCGTTGGTTTCACGGAGCTGCGCTTCGATGGCTTCAACGGTTCCACCCGCCACACGCCATTGGTAAAGTCCCTGCAAAGCCAGTTCGCGGGATCGGCGGCGACGGGTTTTGCGGCCTGGTTTGGCTGCCGAATTACTGGCTGACTGTTTTAATGGAGTAATGGACGATTTAGTTTCCGATTTAGTCTGCGTCATTGGGTCACTTCGTCGAGCTCTCTTAGCAGATTGGCCATCTCCAACGCCACTTGCGCAGCTTCGATGCCTTTCCGGCTCATGCGCGCCAATGCCTGATCGTCGGTATCGGTGGTAAGTATGCCGTTGGCAACCGGGATGCCGGTGTCAAGCTGCACGGCAGCCACACCGCTGGTCGATTGATTGGCTACGACTTCAAAATGATAGGTGTCTCCGCGTATCACCGCGCCCAATGCCACCAGTGCGTCAAACTGGTCGGTTAAAGCCATTTTTTGCAGCGCCAGGGGGATTTCCAATGCGCCTGGAACTGTTACCAGCAACATGCCGGATTCCTGCACGCCCCGCTTCAACAGTTCCGCAGTGCAGGCGCCCAGCAATCCCTCGCTCACATTTATGTTAAAGCGGCTCATAACAATGCCAATACGTAATTCCGCGCCATCGAGATCGGGTTCAATTTCAAGAATGTTGTCATACCGTGCCATGTGTGCTCCTGTTACAAAATCGAATCACAAACAAAGAATTTCAAGAGAGCCGTTGTTTCTGGTTTTTATTTTCCGGTTCCAGATATCCCGTTACTTCAAGACCAAAACCCGCCATGCTTGGCATTTTTCGGGGAATGGCCAATAGCCGCATCTTGCCTACGTTGAGATCTTTCAATATCTGCGCACCAATACCATAATCGCGCAAATCTGTCCTGGCGATAACTTGCGGCCTGGATTTCGCCGGCATGACACGCTCCATTAATTCGGCCGGGCTTTCCCTGCGTTGGAGCAATACGATCACGCCGCACGCCGCTCCCGCAATTATACGGAGAGTGTCATTCACATTCCAGGAATGGGTGTCATCATTTATGTCCAGCAGATCGATGACTGAAAGGGGCTCATGCACCCGCACGAGGGTTTCAGTAGAGGGATTGATTTTTCCCTTCACCAAAGCCAGATGCGTTGCGTTGACCGTCTTATCGAGGTAGGCGACGAGACGGAACTCGCCATGAATTGTCTGGATAGAGCGTTCGGCCATGCGTCTCACCAGGCTTTCGGTGCGACTGCGGTAATGGATAAGATCGGCAATGGCACCGATTTTTAGTTGATGCTTTGTGGCGAATTCGATCAAATCCGGCAGACGTGCCATGCTACCGTCCTCCGTCAAAATTTCGCAAATTACGGATGCGGGAACCAGTCCCGCCAGATTCGCTAAATCACAGCCAGCCTCGGTATGGCCCGCGCGTACCAGTACACCCCCGTTTTGCGCCATCAGCGGAAAAATGTGTCCGGGCTGAACAATGTCCTCGGGTTTCGTGTCCCGGTTTACCGCTGTCTGGACGGTACGGGCACGGTCGGCGGCAGAGATGCCGGTTGTGACCCCACTTGCCGCCTCAATGGAAACCGTAAAATTGGTACCCAGCGGTGAACGATTGGCGGATACCATCAGCGGCAGATTGAGCTGCCTGCAGCGCTCTTCGGTTAGCGTCAGGCAAATCAATCCGCGGCCATGCGTGGCCATGAAATTGATCGCTGCCGGCGTGACGAAATCCGCCGCCAGAACCAGATCGCCTTCGTTTTCCCGATTTTCCTCATCCACGAGGATTACCATTTTGCCGGCTTTGATTTCGGCAATTATTTCCTGAATTGAGCTGATAATCATGTCAAATTTTATCCATTATCCTGAATTCAGCGGTTATAGCGAATTGACTAAACAAGGTGACGATCAAATGACCGAAAAAATCTTTGGAGAACATAACACCTGCTGAAAAATGAACGGTCAACTGCCGGATTCAGGATTGTTCAAGCGATCGCCTATCAATCGCTCCACATATCGCGCCAGCATATCCACTTCCAGATTCACCTTTGCCCCCGCTTCCAGCGCGCTTAGTGTGGTGACAGCCAGTGTATGAGGGATGAGATTGACCTCAAATTTATCTCCCGCTACCGCATTTACCGTCAAGCTTACGCCATTCACCGTAATTGAACCCTTTTTAGCAATATATTTTAATAATGAAGTCGGTGCCTTAATTGCCAGCAAATAACTTTCCCCGTCAGGCTTGAACATTACCACTTCGCCGATACCATCCACATGACCACTCACCAAGTGACCACCGAGCCTATCGGACAAGCGCATGGCTTTTTCGAGATTGACCCGGCCGCCCCATCTGTCCAAACCTACGGTACAACTCAAGGTTTCCCGCGAGACATCCACGGAAAACGTGCCATCCGCCAGGGTGGTGACGGTTAGGCACACCCCATTTACCGCGATGCTGTCTCCGGTTTTGACGTCGCGTAAATCCAGCATCCCGGGTGCGATGTTCAAGCATAGTCCACCTTCCAGAGATGTAATGCGCTTCAGCTCGCCGACTGCTTCGATAATTCCGGTAAACATCAAACCTGTCCCGCTTTCAAATACAATAAGCGCTTATTGTATGCGCGTATTGGTCTCGCAGCCTGGGATAAGAGGGCGTGCGGCAATTTGCCGCATAGTCGTAAGTCGCAATATACGCTAATGTTCAAGATTAGATGACTTGTAAGGAAGTAACGTACGGATGAGCAACGGAAATGTTCAGTGATCTCAGCCAGTCGCCGCTGAGCAAGAATTTACAACGCTTGTTTCTGCTCCGAAATATCGTGATTGCGGCTCAGTGCCTGACCTTCGCCTTGGCGTACTGGGCGCTTGAGATGCAATTGCAGTGGACGGAAATGGTCACGGTTGCGGCGCTGCTCGCTGTGCTGAATCTGGCGACATGGTTACGCCTCCGCCGTAACTGGCCGGTATCAAGCATCGAATTTTTTGCTCAACTGTTAGTTGATGTTTTCGCATTAAGCGCATTGCTGTATTTCAGCGGTGGTTCAACGAACCCATTTATTTCGCTGTATCTATTGCCGCTGACGATTGCCGCCGCAGCATTGCCCTGGGCTTATACCTGGGTAATGGCGGCAATCACGATAAGCTGTTACACGCTGTTGCTGTTTTATTATGTGCCGCTACCGCATGATCATGAAGAGCACATCAATGAGTTTAACCTGCATGTGTCCGGGATGTGGCTGGCCTTCGTGCTAAGCACTGTATTAATCGCCTGGTTCGTTGTCAAGATGGGCATATCGATTCGCGAACGCGACAAGGATCTGGCATTGGCACGCGAGCAGGCGTTGCGTAACGAGCAAATTATTGCGCTTGGAACATTGGCCGCGGGCGCGGCGCATGAACTCGGCACACCGTTGGCGACGATGGCGGTGGTAACGGGAGAACTGCAAAATGACTACGCGGAAAATAGCGAGTTTCAAACCAGTATTAGGATACTGCGCGACCAGATCACGCATTGCAAGCATACGTTGACGCGATTGCTGGCCGATGCCGGACAGGCGCGCGCCGAAGATGGCAGCGGTCAGGCGGTCGATTACTTCCTGCGCCAGGTACTGGACAAATGGCAATTGATGCGGCCCTCCGTAAAGTTTACTTATCATGGCAAGGGGGGACAGCCTGCTCCGCAAATCCTGAATACCCAGTTATTGAGCCAGTCTATTTTAAATTTGCTGAATAACGCAGCCGATGCGTCTTTAAAGCATGTTGAGATAGAGGCCAACTGGAATGATCAGGAATTGCATCTCGAAATCCTCGATTATGGCGAGGGACTTACCGGAGAAGCCGCTCAGCGGGCGGGGGAAGCTTTCTTTACCAGTAAAGCGCCAGGGCACGGTTTCGGGATCGGATTATTCCTGGCCAATGCGAATATTGAGCGATTTGGCGGCAGCGTTCGATTGACCAATCGGGAAGGCGGCGCCTGTACCAAAGTTATATTACCTCTGATACGGCAATCGACATGACAATTATGACAACACTACCGGCGATGGAAGTCGATGATCACCCGACTTTGCTCATTGTCGACGACGATGCAACTTTTTGTGGCGTGCTCGCTGGCGCCATGGCAAAACGTGGATTTGACGTAACCTGTGCGCATACGGTAGAGCAGGCGCTGGAATGCGCCGAGGCTTGCACGCCTGAGTATGCGGTTATTGATCTCAGGCTGCCGGGCACTTCCGGATTAACCCTGGTTGAAAAATTGAAAACGCTTGATGCCGGAACCCGTATTGTCATGTTGACGGGTTACGCTAGTATTGCCACAGCGGTGGAAGCGATCAAACTCGGCGCGACGCACTATCTCGCGAAACCTGTTGATGTCGATGAAATCATGATTGCATTCGAGCGCACTTCGGGGGATGCGGATGTGCAGATCAGCGCACATCCGTTGTCGGTAAATCGGCTTGAATGGGAGTATATCCAGCGTGTTTTAAATGAGAATAAAGGAAATGTTTCCGTCACAGCGAGGGTACTCAACATGCACCGTCGCACGCTGCAACGCAAGCTTACCAAGAATCCTGCGAAAACATAAACACGTCTTGACCCGGTTATGAGAAACGGGCTATGACGCGAATATCCGGCCCCACCATGCGCAAATCGTGAATCTTGAGCGCGCGCTTGTCCGCAAGATTCGTCAATTCCGGCAGTTTCAGCATGCCACGTGCCGCATCACCGATCAGGTACGGTGCGAGATAGATCACCAGTTCGTCCACCAGGCCTGCGTTCATGAGCGCACCATTCAATTTGCTACCCGCCTCGACCATCACTTCGTTGATCTCAAGACTGGCGAGGGTCTGCATCATGCTAACAAGATCGACATCGTCATTTCCGCCCGGCATTACGATGGCACGGGCACCCACATCACGTAACGCTGCAATTTTTTCTTCACTGACGGTAGCGGTAAAAATCAACTCGCCCTCGCCACGCAGCGCCCTGGCCTCCAAAGGGATATCCAGGCGGCTATCCACCACCACGCGCAGCGGCTGCCTGGATGTTTCCACATGGCGTACGGTGAGCTCCGGATCGTCCGCCAGTATGGTGCCAATGCCAGTCAGAATCGCGCAAGAGCGGGCACGAAGCCGGTGACCATCACGTCGTGCCGCCTCACTGGTAATCCACTGGCTGCTACCGTTACTGAGCGCCGTCTTGCCATCAAGACTCGCCGCGATTTTCACCCGGACCCACGGGCGCTTGCGCGTCATGCGCGCGACAAAACCGATATTAAGCGCCTTTGCTTCTTCTTCCATCAGCCCTGTTTGTACTTCTATTCCAGCCTGCTTCAGTAACGCGAAGCCGCCACCCGCCACCAGGGGATTCGGGTCTGCCATGGCGGCTACCAGTTTAGCGACGCCCGCTTTGATTAGTGCTTCGGCGCAGGGTGGTGTGCGTCCATGATGACTACACGGTTCCAGCGTAACATAGGCGGTCGCATCCCACGCGGCTGTCCCGGCGGCATTAACGGCATTTATCTCTGCGTGAGGCTGGCCAGCACGTTCGTGCCAGCCGCTGCCCACCACGTGACCATCGCGCACAATCACGCAACCCACGCGGGGGTTTGGGCTTGTCCCATACAATCCCTTTTCGGCAAGCTGAAGCGCTTCGGACATATAGGCGTGATCGGCTGACGAGAACATATGGGGTTTCGCAACTCCAAAGTTGCAAACGGACTTTTACGACGGGTGTGTGCTTACCGCTTATTGCTTACTGCATTGTTCCAGCGAAAAACATGAACGGGAACCGAGGTTTGCAATTCAAGGTTTTTTTATTTCTCTTTTTCGCTGCGGCCTCTGTACCTCCTTGATCGCACTATGGAAATCGTCAGCGTCCTGAAAACTTCTGTAAACCGAAGCAAAGCGGATATAGGCCACCTTGTCCAGTTTGTAGAGTTCCTGCATCACCATTTCACCGATCTTGCGCGAAGGTATCTCGCGTTCTCCCAGGCTCAGAAGCTTTTGCACAATACGATCCATCGCCGCATCCACATACTCGGTGGGAACCGGACGCTTGTGCAGTGCGCGCATAAAGCCCGTAAGCAGTTTTTCGCGATTGAACTCGGAGCGATTGCCATCCTGTTTTACCACCTGAGGCAAGCGCAATTCCACCGTTTCATAAGTAGTAAAGCGCTTGTCGCACGTGAGGCAACGACGGCGGCGGCGTATTCTGTTACCTTCCTCGCTGACGCGGGAATCGATTACGCTGGTATCATCCGCATTGCAGAAGGGGCATTTCATTCTAACCGTTATAAACCGGGAATTTCGCGCACAGCGCTTTTGCTTCGTGCGCCACATGCGAAAGAACCGCAATGTCGGTTGGGGCATCCAGCACATCGGCAATCAGATTCGCCAATTGTTCCGCTTGGATTTCCCTGAAACCTCGTGTGGTCATCGCCGGGGAGCCGATACGAATACCGCTGGTGATGAATGGTTTCTGCGGGTCGTTGGGTATGGCGTTCTTGTTGACCGTTATGTGCGCCATTTCCAGAGATTCCGCGGCCTGCTTGCCGGTAAGATTCTTGGCCCGAAGATCCACCAGAAACATATGACAGTCGGTGCGCCCGGAGACAATGCGCAGACCACGTTCCTGCAATACCTTTGCCATCACGCGGGCATTGTCGATCACCTGTTCCTGATAGTCCTTGAACTCTTTGGTGGCGGCCTCTTTGAAAGCCACTGCCTTGGCGGCGATTACATGCATCAGCGGCCCCCCTTGAGTTTGGGGGAAAATTGCCGAATTGAGGGCCTTTTCGTGCTCCGGTTTAGCCATGATTATGCCGCCCCGCGGCCCGCGTAATGTCTTGTGCGTGGTGCTTGTGACAAAATCGGCGATACCGACTGGATTGGGATAAAATCCCGCGGCCACCAGGCCGGCGTAATGCGCCATGTCGACAAACAAATAGGCGCCCACTTCATCCGCAATCTTGCGAAAACGTTTCCAATCTATGACCAGAGCGTAAGCGGAAGCGCCGGCGACGATCATTTTAGGTTTGTGTTCGCGCGCCAGGCGCGCCACCTGATCGTAATCGAGCTCTTCGGTTTCCGGTTTAAGCCCGTAGGAAATCGCGTTGAAAATTTTGCCGCTGAGGTTGACCGAAGCCCCGTGAGTCAGATGACCGCCATGGGCGAGTGACATGCCAAGAAACGTATCGCCGGGTTTCAGGGCGGTTAAATACACCGCGGCATTGGCCTGCGAGCCGGAATGCGGCTGGACATTGGCATACTCGGCATTAAACAGTGCTTTCAGCCGATCGATCGCAAGCTGCTCCACGATATCCATATACTCGCAACCGCCATAATAGCGCTTGCCAGGATAACCCTCGGCGTATTTGTTGGTAAGTACCGACCCCTGTGCCTGCATTACCGCCGGGCTGGCGTAATTTTCCGAAGCAATCAACTCGATATATTCTTCCTGGCGCCGTACTTCGCCCTTGATCGCTTGCCATACTTCGGGGTCAACACTTTCCAGGGTCAGTTTCGGGGACAACATGGCGGTTTATCCTCTGAATAAGAGTAAAGAAATCGTGCATTCTATCATCATCAGCCGGGCTCGCAGCGCGATACAAATGACGGGGTTTCAGTACCCTTCAGTCGTCCGTGAAGTTCCGACTGACTTTGAAGTGAAATTAAAGCATTCCGCCAGTGACTATACGATTTTCGGGGAATTAGTCAGCAGATGCCTCGACATGCTAAGGCGCCTCTGAATAAGCTCTCCAGTTAGCATGGGATTTTCTTCAGATGCTCTCTAACCCGGATATTTCATAAATTCGCGTGATGCGTTCAGGATATTGTTTTTTAGGGAGATTTTGTGTGAGGGTGGCGTAGTTATTCATACGCCCGAGTGAACAAAATTTCCATACGAAACAAAAGACCAGCAAGGACGCGCGTCAATTTATGAAACATTCGGGCTAATATGTACCGGCTACACATCGAGATTTCTAACCCCCAACGCATTGTTCTCAATGAACGCGCGGCGAGGCTCAACCACATCTCCCATTAGCGTGGTAAAAATTTCGTCAGCGGCGATGCTGTCTTCAATCTGGGCACGCAGCAGCCGTCGGCTCTTGGGGTCCATGGTGGTTTCCCATAACTGTATGGGATTCATTTCACCCAGGCCTTTGTAGCGTTGCGTGCCGATGCCTTTTTTTACTTCCTGCAACAACCAGTCGAGCGCCTGTTTGAAGTCGCTGACAAGTTGTTTCTGCTCGCCGCGCTTGACATACGCCGCAGGTCCCATCAAGCCTTCGAGTACCTGAGCGGTTTGCTTGATTTGAGCGTAATCGCCGCTTTGGAGAAAATCCTGATCGAGGTAACTGGCGCGGGCATTGCCGTGATGCATGCGGGAGATCTTCAGCCGGTACTCTTCGGCGGCGATGTCATACTCCGGTGTTATTTGTACCGTGACTACATGTGCCGCAAGGCTAGCGGCACTTTCGGCAGCGTGACCTTCACTGCTCAAATCTATGTCAGGATGACGGAATAAAGCATGCATCACTTCGCTGTCGATGAGACGGCTCATGCGCTCAATGACAGCTTCGGCCAGCAGGTATTCATTGGCGATGTTTTCCAGTGTCTCTCCGGTGAGCGGAGGTTTGTCTTCATGAGTATGCAACTCCGCATCGGCCAGCGCCAACCCCAACAGGTATTGTTTGAGTTCGTGATCGTCCTTGACGTAGCGTTCCTGTTTGCCGTGCTTGACCTTGTAGAGTGGCGGCTGTGCGATGTAGATATGACCGCGTTCGATCAACTCCGGCATTTGCCGGTAAAAGAATGTGAGTAGCAAAGTGCGAATGTGCGAGCCGTCTACGTCCGCATCCGTCATGATAATGATACGATGGTAGCGTAACTTGTCAGGGTTGTATTCATCCTTACCGATGCCGGTTCCGAGCGCGGTAATGAGGGAGATAATTTCCTGCGATGAAATGAGCTTATCGAAACGGGCTTTTTCGACATTCAGGATTTTTCCCTTCAATGGCATGATTGCCTGAAATTTACGATCGCGCCCCTGTTTGGCGGAGCCGCCTGCTGAATCGCCCTCAACCAGATAAAGTTCACATAGCGCAGGATCTTTTTCCTGGCAGTCGGCAAGTTTGCCAGGTAATCCCATTCCGTCCAGCACGCCCTTACGCCGCGTCAGTTCGCGTGCTTTTCGCGCGGCTTCGCGTGCCCTTGCCGCATCAATGATCTTGCCGCAGATAGTTTTAGCGTCGAGCGGACGTTCCAACAGGAATTCCGCCAGCTTTAATGCCACGATCTCCTCTACCGCCGGACGCACTTCCGAGGATACGAGCTTCTCCTTGGTTTGCGAGGAAAACTTGGGTTCGAATAATTTCACCGATAAAATGCAGGATAAGCCTTCCCGCATATCGTCCCCGGAAGTTTCAATTTTAGCTTTTTTTGCCAGCTCATTTTTTTCAATATAGTTATTAAGCGTACGCGTCATGGCGGCGCGCAAACCGGTGAGATGGGTTCCGCCGTCCTTTTGCGGTATGTTGTTAGTAAAGCACAAAACCTGTTCGGAATAGCTGTCGTTCCACTGCATCGAGACTTCTACCACGATGCCGTCCTTTTCTCCGATAGCGTAAAAAATGTTCGGGTGAAGCACTGATTTAGCACGGTTAATGTATTCGACAAAGCTTTTCACCCCGCCGCTAAAGGCAAAATTTTCTTCCTTGGCATTGCGTTGATCGACCAGATGAATCTTTACGCCATTATTAAGAAAGGAAAGCTCACGCAAGCGCTTTGCGAATATGTCGTAGTGATATTCAATGTCGCCGAAAATTTCCTTGCTGGCCAGGAAATGTACTTCAGTGCCGCGCCGCTCGGTCTTGCCGGTGACCGCCAGCGGTGCGACGGGAACACCCATGCGGAACTCGATCTGATGGGTCAGCCCATCGCGCCGGATGGTCAGCCGCAGCCATTCCGACAAGGCATTGACTACTGACACGCCAACCCCATGCAGGCCGCCTGACACTTTATAGGAATTGTCATCAAACTTGCCGCCCGCGTGAAGCTCGGTCATGACAATTTCCGCGGCGGAACGCTTCATTTCGTCGTCGTACTTGATGCCGGTGGGAATGCCCCGGCCATTGTCCTGTACCGATACTGAATTGTCCGGGTGAATGATTACGGAGATTTCGTCACAGTGGCCGGCCAGCGCTTCGTCAATGGCGTTATCCACCACCTCGAATACCATATGGTGCAAACCTGTGCCATCGCTGGTGTCGCCGATATACATGCCGGGACGTTTGCGTACCGCATCGAGTCCTTTCAGGATTTTTATGCTATCTGAACCGTAATCGGCTGAATCTTCCATCTTTTTCTGTCTGGAGCGGTCTTTTTCGTTCATTGCCTGGCTACTGTGGTTTCACGTGAAACTGGGATTTGTCGGAAATCATGATTTACTCGCGGACACTGCTTTGCCGGAACGAGATACTATCAGGAATTACCTATTATATTCCGACGCTTGTTTATATTCTCATTGGCATCACAACATACTTGAAATCATCATTTTCGGGGATCGTGATAAGCGCGCTGCTGTTTGCATCGCCGAAAGAACACCGCACTGTTTCGTTGGTCAGATTGTTCAACACGTCCAGCAGGTAGGTCACATTGAAACCTATATCGAGCGCTTCGCCATCATACTGGACTTCCAGTTCCTCCTCCGCTTCTTCTTGTTCCGCGTTGTTGCAAACGATACGGAGATTACCCGTTGTCAAAATCAGACGGACACCACGGAATTTTTCGTTTGAAAGGATTGAAGCACGCTGGAGCGTTTGCAAAAGCAATAGACGATTTACATCAAACTGTTTTTGATGGTCAACCGGGATCACACGATTGTAATCAGGAAACTTGCCGTCTACAATTTTGGATATCAGTATAATATTTGAAAAAGTGAAACGTACCTGATTTTGTAGAACTTCCAACGTAATCGGCTCGTCGCTGTCATTTAATTGCTTTGCCAGCTCAAGTACCACCTTGCGGGGCAGAATGACTTCTCTTTTCTCCTGCGGCGTTTCCAGCATGAGCAGGCCGAACGCCAGGCGGTGACCATCGGTGGCAACGGCTTTCAGATAATTTTCCTCCATCAGCAGAAGCAGGCCATTCAGGTAATAACGAATGTCCTGCTGCGCCATGGCGTATTGCACCAGGAATAAAAGGTGTTTCAGTTCGTTTTGTTTTACCGTTATTTTTGCCTGGGATTCCGTGTTTTCAGGAAATTTTGGAAAATCTTCCACAGGAAGCGTTTGTAAACTAAAACGGCTTTTTCCAGCTTTCCCCTGGAGTCGGTTTTCAGTGGTTTCCAGCGTCACTTCGGTTTTATCAGGCAGTGCGCGCAATATGTCTTGAAGCTTTTTTGCCGCTACGGTAACTGAATACCCTTCAGTTACCGTATTGCTATCCTGCGTGGAAGTCGTTATCTGAATTTCCAGATCCGTCGCGATGAATGAAATTTCGTCATTCTTCCGTTCGATAAGTACGTTTGAAAGTATGGGCAAGGTGTGGCGGCGCTCGACAATTCCGGTAACCGTTTGCAACGGTTTAAGCAAAATATCCTTATCGGCTTGTATCAGTTTCATTTATTTAAAATCCAGATAATCGTTAATAAAGGTTGGGCAAGTCCGGTATAAATAATAAAATACATATGGTATTAATGAGTTACTCATTAATTTTTACCTGTATCGAGGAAGTATTGCCTGTGGATGGTTTGTGGATACAAATTAGAGTTTGGCACAAACGGCAAGTTATCCCCAAATCATACTGTTTTTGTTCTGTTGTTATTCAGCCGCGAAGAATATGTAATAAGGTATTGAAGTCCCGGTTAATCGATGGATCAGAAGCCCGTAACTCGGCAATTTTCCGATAACCGTGCAGTACCGTCGTATGATCTCTGCCTCCAAAAGCTTCACCGATGTCTGGCAAACTCAGAGGAGTTAGTTCTTTGGATATGGCCATTGCCATTTGCCGGGGTCTTGCAACGATGCGCGAACGTTTTTTGGAATACATTTCGGCAACCTTGATTTTATAGTAGTCCGCCACGGTTTTTTGGATATTTTCGATGGAGATCTGACGATTTTGCACCGCCAGCAAATCCTTTAGCGCCTCCCGCGCCAAATCCAGTGATAACGAATGACCCGTGAAGCGGGAATAAGCAAGTACCCGCTTCAACGCACCCTCCAGTTCACGTACATTGGATCGAATATGTTTGGCTATGAAAAAGGCGACGTTTTCGTCCAGAACGATTTTTTCCATCAGTGCCTTTTTAAGCAAAATGGCAACGCGCAATTCCAGTTCTGGCGGTTCAACCGCTACTGTCAAGCCCCAGCCAAAGCGGGAAATTAACCTTTCTTCCATACCGGAGATTTCCTTCGGGTAAGAATCACAAGTGATAATGACTTGTTTATGTGCCTCGATTAGTGCGTTAAAGGCATAAAAAAATTCTTCCTGTGTCCGGTTCTTGCCGCCAAAAAACTGGATGTCGTCTATCAGCAGGAGATCCAGGGAATGATAGTACCGCTTGAAATCATCGAATGCTTTATGTTGGTAAGCCCTTACTACATCAGAAACGTATTGTTCCGCGTGAATGTATCTAACCTTGGCGGTGCTGTTGTGCTCCAGCACGGAATTACCGATAGCTTGAATAAGATGGGTTTTTCCCAAACCCACGCCGCCGTAGATAAAAAATGGGTTGTATGCGACACCCGGGCGTTCTGCAACCTGGATAGCGCCGGCGCGAGCCAGTTGATTGGCTTTTCCCGTGACGAAACTATTGAAGGTGAAAGAAGGATTGAGGCGGCTCGGATTTTTTTCCTTTGAGGTTTTTGGAGTTAAACGCACGGGCGCGTCGAAAGCAGTCGGGATTGGCGTAACCATAGCGTTATTCGCCGCTGGAGCGGTTTCCTTCGTGGAATCCTGATTAGCGAGTTTTAATTGAAAATGTATGCTGCGCGAAAAATGCTTTTCGGCCATTTGTTCGATACGCGATAGAAAATGGTCTTTGATCCATTGCATGACAAACCGGTTGGGAGCGACGAGGATCGGTTCGTCGGCACTATGTGACAAGTCCAGGTGGAGTGGTTTAATCCAGGTATTGAATTGCTGGGCACTCAATTCTTTTTCAAAATATCCGAGACAGGAAAGCCAAAAATTGTGCATTGCCGGCGTGATCTAAAAGTGCGTAAACGGGAAAAAAACGGAATTCGGGAGCGGCGTTGAGTATCTTATTCTAGACGCTTCCCACCCAGTTATCCACAGGGCCGGGAAAAAATATAGGTTGACACCAACCTCTGCAAAGAGTTGTAATGCGAGGTTTTACTTATCGGTCTCAAGGGAAAAGGGGAAACAATGAAACGTACTTACCAACCGTCCGTAACTCGGAGAAAGCGAACACATGGTTTTCGGGTTCGCATGAAAACCGCTGGTGGCGCAGCTGTTATCCGGGCCCGTCGCGCCAAGGGACGTGTCCGTTTGGGGGTATAGATTTAGCCAATTGCAGAAATCCATTGTCGAGGAGCTGTATTATTCGTTTTCCGAAAAGTCACCGGCTGCACCAGGCGGAAGAATTCACCTCGGTAATCCGGTTTAGATGTTCAGCCAGTAGCGAATTTCTTCAAGTTTTTGCTAAGCCCAATAATCTTGTGCATTCACGATTGGGATTGATAATCGCCGGCAAGATCGAGCGGCTGGCGGTAAACCGAAATAGGGTAAAACGTCTGTTGCGAGAGATATTTCGCACACGGCAGCGAGAATTGGCTGGGCTGGATCTGGTGGTACGTTTGCGTTGCCGCGTTTCCCAAAGCAATGTTGTACGGATGACGGGAGAAGCGGAAATGCTGATGATTCAATTACAGCGATGTCGCGGATAATTATTGGCTTTATCAAGCTCTATCAATATTGCCTGAGTCCGTTCCTTGGGCCGTCGTGCCGCTTCAGCCCATCTTGTTCACACTACGCATGTGAGGCGCTGGCCAGGCATGGATTGCTGCGCGGGATACGCCTCAGCGTATGGAGAATATTGCGGTGCAATCCTTGGGGTCGCGGCGGATATGACCCGGTTCCATAAGAATTTGTCTGGCCTGAATTATTTCCGGTACAGTTTATGCGTATTATAAAAAAATAAAATTGCGAAGCAAGATGGACACACAAAAATTTGTACTTTTCCTGATTTTCTCCACCTCCATGTTGTTCCTCTGGGACGCATGGCAGAAAGAACAGAATCCACCCCCCCCGGCAGCGGTTGCAACTCAGGGACCGGGCGAGTCATCTGTCCGCCGTCAGGAAGACACCCCGGTTCCGGGGGAGAAACTTGTTTCGACACAGCCCGGCAAGAGTGAGCCCTCTGCGGAGAGCGCCGGCGAGGTGAGAACTTCTGGCAAACTGGAGTCGGGGGAAAAAATCGTGGTCAAGACCGACCTGGTGGTAGCGGAAATTGATACCGCTGGGGGTGATTTACGCCAGCTAGAGCTATTGGATCATCCGGATAAGGAAGATAAGAACAAGCCTATAGCATTGTTGCAAAGCCAATATGACCACATTTATGTGGCGCAATCAGGGCTGATCGGAGAGGGTTTACCCAGTCATAAGACGCGTTATACGGCGGAGGCACACACCTATAATTTGGCGGGAGGCCAGGACAAAATCGAGGTGCGGCTCGTGGCGCCCGAGACGGACGGAGTGCGGGTAACCAAGATTTATACGTTTCATCGCGGTAGCTATCTCATCGACGTGAGTTTTGAAGTTGCCAATCAGGGAACAGCGATGATTCAGCCGTTCTCGTACTTCCAGATGCTGCGCGACAGCAAACCCCCCGTTGGGTCGGTTTTCATGATTCCGACCTACACCGGCGCGGCGCTTTACACCGAAGAGGAGAAATTCAAGAAGATCGAGTTTTCGGCTCTCGATAAAGGCAACGCAAGTTACCCTAAAAACGCCGATAACGGCTGGATTGCAATGCTCCAGCATTACTTTCTCACCGCGTGGCTGCCAAAAGACAAGTCGCCGCGCGAATATTATGCGAAGCGCCTGGGCGAAAACGAATATACCGCTGGGGTGATTGTGCCTGTGGGGCAGATTGAACCAGGGAATACTGCGACCATTACCGTACCCCTTTATGCAGGTCCCGAGGAACAGAGCAAGCTCGCGGCTGTCGCACCGGGACTGGATCTTACGGTGGATTATGGCTGGTTGACCGTGATTGGAGCGCCTCTTTTCTGGTTATTGTCATTTTATCATTCATGGACCGGAAACTGGGGCGTTGCGATTATTCTTCTCACCATGTCGGTCAAACTGGCATTCTTTCACTTGTCCGCGGCAGGTTATCGATCGATGGCGAAATTGCGGGTTGTGACGCCCAAGTTGCAGCGCTTGCGCGAACAGCACGGAAACGACCGCCAGCGCATGCACCAGGCGATGATGGACTTTTACAAGACGGAAAAAATCAATCCGATGGGAGGTTGCTTGCCCATTCTGGTTCAGATTCCGGTGTTTATCTCGCTTTACTGGGTATTGCTTGCCAGCGTGGAGCTGCGTTACGCACCGTTTGCGCTGTGGATAGAAGATATGTCGTCGCCTGATCCCTATTATGTGCTACCCGTCATCATGGGAATTTCCATGTTTGTCCAATCAAAGCTCAGCCCTCAAGCTACGGATCCGATTCAAGCCAAGGTGATGCAGATCATGCCCATTGCTTTCAGCGTTTTCTTTTTCTTCTTCCCCGCCGGACTGGTACTGTACTCGTTGGTGAATAACGTACTTTCTATCGCGCAGCAATGGCAAATCACGCGCATGATTGAACGTGCCGCTGCCAAGTCCAATAATGTACCCGCAGTCAAGAAGAAGTGAGTTGGCTGAAAATACTGCAATTCATCCGACTTTGAACCGCTAACCGTCCAGATACTTGCGTGTGACGGACCTCTTCTCGGTGCGATTCGCCTGAATGGGAAGTACTGACATCATTGCTGCCAACGCTACCCCGCCGGGACGCGGTGGGATCGGTGTGGTGCGGGTTTCCGGTAAAACTCTGCAACCTCTGGCACTAAGGGTCCTCGGGTGTATTCCGAAGCCGCGTCATGCCACACTCAGCAAATTTCTCGATGAAACTGGCGCGGCCATAGATCAGGGCATTGCGCTTTATTTTCCCTCTCCGCATTCATATACTGGTGAAGATGTTCTGGAATTGCAGGGTCACGGTGGTCCGGCGGTAATGAATTTATTGTTGTCCCGTTGTCTTTCGGCGGGTGCCCGGTTAGCACGACCGGGGGAGTTTACTTTACGCGCTTTTCTTAATGGCAAGCTGGATCTTGCTCAGGCGGAAAGTGTTGCCGACGTTATCGATGCCAGTACCGGCGAGGCAGCGCGTTGTGCCATGCGCTCGCTGCAAGGGGAGTTTTCTACAGCCATACATATTCTGGTGCAAGCGCTTATTGACCTGCGCATGCTGGTCGAGGCAACGCTGGATTTTCCGGAGGAAGAAACGGTTGTCCTGCAACAGGCAAATGTTTATGGCAAGCTAAAAACCCTTCAGTCACAACTAGAAGATATACTTACATCAGCCAGGCAAGGCAGCTTGTTGCGCGAAGGCGTAAGTATCATTCTGATTGGGCGACCCAATGTCGGCAAATCCAGTTTGATGAACCAATTGGCTGGGAAGGACGCGGCTATTGTTACTGAAATACCTGGCACCACGCGCGATGCTATTTACCAAACGATTGAGATTGAGGGTGTTCCGCTTCATTTGATCGATACAGCCGGGCTGCGGGAAACGGATGACCCAGTTGAAAAAATAGGCATTGCTCGTACGCGTTCTGCGATCGAGAAAGCCAATCTGGCATTGTTGCTGATAGACAGTTGTTTGGAGGCGGCGCTAGCAGATCGGGAAATAGTCGACAGTCTTCCCGCTAAATTGCCGTTAGTCCGTATATATAACAAGATAGATTTGCTGGATGGGGTTCCGCAAATCGAAGATAGGGAAGGCAGACCAGCGATTTACCTTTCGGCTAAGACCGGAGCTGGGATCGATTTGCTTCGCCGGAAGTTGCTGGAAATAGCCGGTTGGCAGCCGCATTCGCTGGGGGAAGGCATATTCATGGCGCGTCACCGCCACCTGAAGGCGCTGACAGAAGCCAGGGAATATCTGCGGAACGCGGCAGAGCTCGTCGGGCAAGGGATTCAACTGGATTTACTGGCTGAAGAGCTACGGATTGCGCAGCGTGCCCTGTCGTCCATCACCGGCGAATTCGGTGCGGAAGACTTGCTGGGTGAAATATTTTCCCGCTTTTGCATTGGCAAGTAGCGTCTGTCCCGCCGGTTTGGTGACACGCAAGCCGCATGCTGCATTTGCTGCGTTGTTTCACGTGAAACATTACGCCGTTGCCGAGCCGGCTTATAGGAGAAGTGCTCGGCATTTTTCTGATATGGCGGGAGGACAGACTCTTACACAACCCTCCATTTTGCCGTAGAATGCTTTTTTCCCTCAGGCCGCCACTCACGTAGTGATAGCGGCAACAAGCAGCAATTTCAAATGATTTCTTCTGAAAATTTCGATGTAATCGTGGTGGGCGGCGGGCATGCGGGCACCGAGGCGGCGCTTGCGGCTGCGCGCATGGGGCAAAAAACACTGCTGCTTTCGCATAATATCGAAACGCTGGGGCAGATGTCATGCAATCCCTCGATAGGAGGCATCGGCAAGGGACATCTGGTTAAGGAGGTGGACGCATTGGGCGGCGCGATGGCGGCAGCCGCCGACGAGGCCGGCATCCAGTTTCGCATACTCAATTCAAGCAAGGGGCCGGCGGTTCGCGCAACGCGTGTTCAGGCTGATCGCGCTCTCTATCGTCAGGCGATTCGGCGGCGCCTGGAAAACCAGCCTAACCTTTGGCTGTTTCAGCAAGCGGTGGACGACCTCACGCTTGAGGATGATCGGATTACGGGGGTGGTTACCCAGTTAGGGATAACATTTTCTGCGCGGGCCGTGGTGTTGACCGCCGGCACGTTTCTCGGCGGGTTGGCACACGTCGGATCAACCAATTTTCAGGCGGGCAGGGCCGGCGATCCGCCATCCATCGACCTTGCTATCCGCTTGCGCGAGATGAAGCTGCTAGCCGGACGGTTAAAGACCGGCACACCTCCGCGCATAGATGGACGCACCATTGATTATTCGGTAATGACTGAACAACTCAGCGATACTCCCACGCCGGTTTTTTCGTTTATGGGCAGCGCCGCTCAGCATCCGTGTCAATTGCCGTGCTGGATCACGCATACGAATAGTCGCACCCATGACATTATTCGCGGCGGCCTGGACCGTTCGCCGCTGTTCACAGGTGTTATCGAAGGAGTGGGGCCGCGTTATTGCCCTTCCATCGAGGATAAAGTGGTGCGATTTTCCTCCAAGGAATCACATCAAATCTTTCTGGAACCGGAAGGTCTCGGCACTCACGAGATATATCCTAACGGGATATCAACCAGTTTGCCATTTGACCTGCAGATTGAATTGGTGCGTTCTATCAAGGGCATGGAAAAAGCCCATATCACGCGCCCCGGATATGCTATCGAATACGATTATTTTGATCCGCGCGGATTGAAAAGCTCGCTTGAAACCAAGGCAATCGAGGGGCTGTTTTTCGCTGGACAGATCAATGGCACCACCGGTTACGAAGAGGCTGCCGCGCAAGGCTTGCTGGCGGGTATCAATGCGGCGCTCAAAACGCTGGATCGGGATGCATGGTGTCCGCGGCGCGATGAAGCTTATCTTGGTGTTCTGGTGGATGACCTCATCACTCGTGGCGTTACCGAACCTTATCGCATGTTCACCAGTCGCGCCGAATATCGTTTGCAGCTGCGTGAAGACAATGCGGATTTGCGCCTGACCGAAATGGGGCGTAGGCTCGGCGTGGTGGATGACGCGCGTTGGTCCGCATTCGATACCAAACGAGAAGCCATTGTTCGCGAGCAAGACAGATTGAAAGCCACCTGGCTGGGCCCGAATTCGAATACCCTGCCAGAGGCAGATATGCTGCGAGTACTGGGAAAAACCATCGAGCGTGATTATTCGTTGAATGAATTGCTGCGCCGTCCCGACGTGTCCTATGCAAGTCTCATGACCTTGCCTGGAGCGGGTGAGGCGGTCGGTGATCCACTGGTGGCGGAGCAAGTTGAAATCCAGGCCAGGTATCACGGTTACATTGAGCGCCAGAAGGACGAAGTGGCGCGCAATGCGCACTACGAGGAAATTCGTTTGCCGCAGGATCTCGATTATGCCACGGTACGCGGTCTTTCCAGCGAGGCACAGCAAAAATTAAATCAACACAAACCGGAAACCGCGGGACAGGCGGCGCGGATTTCCGGCATAACACCCGCGGCGATTTCGTTATTGCTGGTACACGTGAGACGTGGTTTCTCCAGTCAGAATAAAAAGAAAAGCGCATGAATCTGGCGGCGCGGCTCGCTGATGGAATCGCGGTATTAGGGTTGGCGCTCCCGGATGACACTCAAATTCACTTGTTGCAGTATCTTGCGTTAATCAGAAAGTGGAACCGGGTGCATAATCTGACGGCGATGCGCGAACCGGAAACAATATTGGTCCGTCATTTGTTTGACAGTCTTGCGATCCTGTCACACATTACCGGACCACGTATTGTGGATGTTGGCAGTGGCGCGGGTTTACCAGGCATTCCTCTGGCTTTGGCGCGCCCGGACTGGCATGTGGTGTTGCTTGAAAGCAACCATAAAAAAGCCGTATTTCTGCAACAGGCGCGTATCGAATTGAAGTTGAATAATGTCGAGGTGGTAGTCGAACGGGCAGAAAATTTTTGCTCTGCGGATGGCTTCGATATGGTAATCTCGCGCGCCTTTTCGGACCTGACCGACTTTGTCAAACTGGCGGGGCATCTGTCCGCAGAAGGTGGAGGCAGGCTCGCCGCGATGAAAGGTGTTTATCCACACGAAGAGTTGGCACAATTGCCGCCATCGTTCATTGTTGAGAATATATTTCCGGTTGCGGTTCCCGGCCTTGAGGCAGAGCGGCATCTGGTTATGATTAAGCATGGGTAGTTAAGGAACCACTGAATAAGTTCTCGTGGATTGTGTCCGGTAAAATCGGGTGTCACAAGGTACGCAAGATACACAACGGGCGCAACGCAGCTCGTAGCGGAGCAGGCGATGTCAACGTGGATGGCGCAGTGAGCGCCCACTTATACTGCAACCCGTGTTGCGAAGCTATCATCGCGCCCCTGCTGGCGAAATCGGGTACTTATTCAGAGGCGCCTTAAAGGGTACTTTGTGTCATTTATTTGAGTGTTTGGGAGCAGCGCGGTGGCAAAAATTCTGGCGATAACCAATCAAAAAGGCGGGGTGGGAAAAACCACTACCAGCGTTAACCTGGCCGCGAGCCTCGCAGCCGCCAAGCGGCGTGTGTTGTTGATTGATCTGGACCCGCAGGGTAACGCTACCATGGGAAGCGGTGTGGATAAACGTACTCTGCAATATACGGTTTATCAAGTTTTGCTGGGTAGCCAACGTATCGCGGACGTGCGCGTGGTTGCCACCAGCGGCAAATATGATCTGATTCCCGCCAATCGCGATCTGGCCGGCGCTGAAATAGAGATGGTGAATTTGCCCCAGCGGGAAACGCGCCTGAAAGAAGCTCTGCAGGCGGTGGTAAGCGAATATGATTTTATCCTTATTGATTGTCCACCGGCACTCAACCTGCTTACGCTCAATGGTCTGTGCGCCGCTTATGCGGTGATGATTCCAATGCAATGTGAATACTACGCACTGGAGGGACTCAGCGATCTCGTCAATACCATAAAAAAAGTGCGCGCCAATTTGAATCCGGTGCTGGAGATCGAGGGATTGCTGCGTACCATGTTTGACCCGCGTAACATATTGGCGCAACAGGTATCGGACCAATTACAGCAGCACTTTGGTGACAAGGTTTACCGTACTGTTATCCCACGCAACGTGCGGTTGGCCGAAGCACCGAGCTTCGGTATACCGGCGCTATATCACGACAAATTATCGAAAGGTACACAAGCTTATCTGGCACTGGCGGGGGAAATGCTTAACCGAGATCCGGCCAGCACCGTGCCGGCTTGACGGTATTCTCGACAGAAACCAGCAGAATGGAAGATGTGGACCAGGGCAGAAAAACCATGAAATTGAAGGGATTGGGAAGAGGATTGGATGCGCTGTTGGCGGGTAACGACGATAGCGCAAAGGCCGGAGAGTCGCTGCGGAATTTAAAGATATCGCAGCTTCAGCCGGGTAAGTATCAGCCACGGACCCACATGGATCCGGAATCCTTGGCTGAGCTTGCCGAATCCATCAAAGCACAGGGGGTGATGCAACCGGTGCTGGTCCGGCCAGTTTCTCCTGGATGTTACGAAATCATAGCCGGAGAGCGGCGCTGGCGGGCGGCGCAAATCGCGGGGCTCCCGGAAGTTCCCGCGCTGGTCCGCGAAGTGCCGGATGAAGCCGCACTGGCGATGTCGCTGATCGAGAACATTCAGCGCGAAAATCTAAACCCGTTGGAAGAAGCGATGGGTATTCAGCGGCTTATCAAAGAGTTTGGCATGACCCACCAAGCTGCCAGTCAGGCATTGGGCAGTTCACGCAGCGCTGTTTCCAATCTTTTGCGGTTGCTTAATCTGCTTCCCCCCGTACAGGAATTGCTGATGCAGGGGAAAATCGATATGGGACACGGCCGCGCGTTACTCGCCCTGCCCGCGGTCAAGCAAATAGAAACCGCAAATCTGGTAGTGCACAAACAGCTTTCAGTACGTGAGACCGAAAGGCTGGTGCACCGGATGGAGCGCCCAGTAGTAAAACAGCATCCCAAACGCGACCGCGACTTACTGCGCTTGCAGGAGAACATTTCGGCGAAACTGGGTGCGCAGGTAGTCATAAATCCAGGAAAAAAGGGCAAAGGAAGCGTGGTAATCCATTACAACAGCCTGGAACAACTGGACGGAATATTGTCCCGGTGGTGAGCTTTGATTGAGCGACACCTTTGCAATAACTGTCCATGAATTATGATTTAAGACTGATCGCGATACTCCATCCCAAGACTGGGGCTAAGAGATCTGTCTATTTATTATGCAATATATACCGATAGATACTGCGCATAGACGGTTCTTTCCACTTCCCTCGAAAACCGTCCTGCCCGGCCTGTTCCATCTTATCCAAAATTTGGCCTGATGCTCTCCAAGGGCGAATTCAGGGCGATTCAGGGGGATATGCGTATCAGTGTAATCGACTCGTTTTACCCCCTGTTTGTCCGACAAACTGCTTGACTTGGCGCATCTTCGGGGATAGTCTTCACGGGGTTGTGGGTATGTAATGATTCAGTAATATAGCGGCGGCTTATTTTGACTGCGAGGAAGCGGGCG
>JBKJYB010000488.1:0-13266 GCA_046716045.1 Nitrosospira sp. | reverse complement strand
TACCTTGCCACATCCAACGTTGGTTGCGCCATGCACATCGCCAGTGCATTGCGTGAAACAGGCTCGGAGATCGAGGTGCTGCATCCGGTAACACTACTGGCGCGGCAGATGGGTATGGCATCATAATCCTAAATCCGGTAGTTGGACGGGGTACCGGATTTAGGATTATCTACGTTTACTGGGAAATTATGCCGAATCTGGATAAATTCATCATCGGTTTCGATCATGCACTGCGCACATTGTTGACGCCCGCACAAACATTGCGTCCAGTTCCAGGGACTGGATTGCCGGAAGTGGAGCTGAGCGATTCAGAGAAAAGCGAATCCACCGCGCTGATGCGCGTCAACCATGTCGGAGAAATTTGCGCACAGGCGCTATATCAGGGGCAGGCGCTTACCGCGCGTGACGCGGAGGTGCAGCACACCCTGACGCAATCGGCGCTTGAGGAAACCGAGCATCTTGCCTGGACCGAGCGGCGCATCGCGGAACTGAATGGGCGCAAGAGTCTGCTGAATCCCCTGTGGTACGGCGGATCATTCGCCATTGGCGCATTTGCAGGCATGCTCGGCGACAAATGGAATCTGGGTTTTCTCGCGGAAACCGAACGCCAGGTGGAGGTCCATCTGGCGGGACATTTGAAGCGCTTGCCGCATCACGACGGGAAAAGCCGTGCCATTGTCGCACAGATGCAGGTTGATGAAGCCGGGCATGCTACAGCCGCCATGTCCCATGGCGGCGTGGAATTACCGATGCCCGTGAAGTTGGTGATGAAGCTGGGATCAAAAGTCATGACAAAAACCGCATATTGGGTCTGACGAAAGATCTCATACCTCCACGATTTTGAAGTCGTGGGTTAATTCCGCCGTTTTCCCCAGCATGATCGAAGCCGAGCAGTATTTTTCCGCGGAGAGCTTGATCGCCCGTTCCACTTGCTCGGCCTTCAGTTGTTTTCCGGTCAGGATAAAATGGAAATGAATGCGGGTGAATACTTTGGGTTCTTCCAGTGCCCGTTCCGCTTCGATTTCCACCACGCAATCGCTGATATCCTGACGGCTCTTTTTAAGAATCAATACCACGTCAAAAGCTGCGCAACCGCCGGTTCCCATCAACAACATTTCCATGGGGCGCGGTCCCAGATTCTTGCCGCCCGCCTCCGGTGGCCCATCCATCAGTACGCTGTGGCCACTGCCGGATTCGCCCAGAAAACTCATTCCATTCTTCCATTCGATGCGTGTCTTCATGCTGTTTCTTCTTTAAAGAACTTTTCAGTTGTTATTTTAATCCGATTCTGACCGATAAAGCATCCCGCTATAATGCCGCGGAGACGGCAGTTAGCCGGTACCACAACATGCCAATGACTTCATGAAAGAACCAATTGCTTTTCTGCAGAGCTCCGGCCGTGGGAATGAATGCGAACAAGTCCATTTTATATCGTGTGGTGAAAGCGGTGGCGGCAGGTGTAACCTTGAATCCTGCCCGCTCGAATTCCCTGATTGCCCTGGGCATATGCCAGGCGTGAGTGACCAGCGCGATATGTGTGATCCCGTCCCTTTGCAATATGGTAAAGCTCTTGTAGGCGTTTTCATGGGTAGTGCCCGAGGCTTCCTCTATCCACTTAACCGGAACCTGAAATTCTTTCTCGAGCACCGCCTTCATTTGTGATGCTTCGGAGGAGTCACTGCCGAGAGGAGCGCCACCCGTCGCCAGTATGGGTTTATTCGTGAGCCGGTGCAGTCGCGCGGCGTAACGGATTCGCTCCAGGCCGAGCCGGTTCACAGTGTTATCGTCATATTCCGGCGCGTCGAAATAGGTGCCCGCACCCAGCACAACGATGGCTTGTACATTATCGAAGGGGTGGGGTGCGGGCAGTGTCTCCAGTTTTTGCAACGCGGTTTCAGCGACAAATGGAGTGGACAGCAGATAAAGCAGTGTCAGCGCGGACATTACCAGAATCTTGCCCGCCCTCGGGCGGCGCTTGAGAAGCAGAACCCCCATCACACCCAGCAGGATAAGATTTAATGGGGGAAGCAGAAATGCGCTTACCAGATTAGTCGCAAACCAGCTCATGATTAATTGGTGTACAACAGCACAATGTCAGGTTATTGATGTGGCATAGGTACGCGTGATATTACATCATTCTTTTCCACTATATCTCTCTGCGATGGAGAAATAAAAAAGCCGGCGCGTTGACGCGCCGGCTTTTTCCATAAACAAAATCCGGTTTACTTGAGCGATAGAATAAACGACACCAAAGTTTTGATATTGGCGTCACTGACGTTGGAATTCGGTGGCATCGCAATTGGTCCCCACACGCCCGTGCTGCCTTTTTTCACCTTCTCTTCCAGCTGGGCTTGAGCGCCTGCGTTGTCCTTATACTTGGCCGCGATATCCTTTAACGCGGGGCCGACCAATTTCTTGTCAACTGTGTGACAGTTCATGCAACCGCTCGCTTTGGCCAAGTCCGCGTTTGCTTGCGCGGTACCCACCATCAACAGGGCTGATGCCGCAACCACTCCCATCCAGACAGCTTTCATGCTTACTCCTTTTATCCGTTAATTATAGAAGAACTAATCTTACCTTGAATTTCGCAGACGCGCAGCAATTCCTGCAAGTCAGAGATCTCCGGTAGGCATTTAACGCCTTGGCAGACCCAGGCGTTGACAGTGTTATCCGTTGCCGCCGGTTTATTCAGACCCGGCGGCAACCCAGGAAGTTCCAAGGGTAAAGCAAATACCAGCGTGTACGGGGAGCCGCATCGTAATGCTTTCTTCCATTCCGTCAAAGCAAGCGGCTGACCACGAAGTATGACAATCTGCGGCGGCGCGAGTGATTGTTCGAGTGCTACCAACAAACTGCAGCAGGAGCTGGCGTAGCGGGATAGGGTGGGGTAGAACAACCCCAAAGCATGTTCGGCGGTCTGTAAATAGCGAAATTCGCCGAGCAGATGTCCCAACCGTTGTAGCGCGTATGCCGCCACGCCGTTACCCGAAGGCGTGGCGTTATCAAGACCCGGCTTGGGGCGATGTATCAGTCTTTCATGGTCGTGACTGGTGAAGAAAAATCCTCCTGCCTGCTTATCCTCGAACTGCTCCAGCAACACATCGGCCAGCGCAACGGCGAAATCCAGATCAACTTGACGAAACTCCGCCTGCATCAGTTCCAGCAAACCATCCAGCAGAAACGCATAATCGTCGAGATAAGCGTTGAGATGCGCCTTGCCATCCTTATAAGTCGCTAACAGGCGATTATCTTTCCATAGCGTGGAACGAATAAAATCCACCGCAAGGGTCGCCGATTGGACCCAATCGCCGCGTTCGAAGACATGGCCCGCGCGCGCCATTCCCTTGATCATTAGCCCGTTCCAGCTGGTAAGTATTTTCTCGTCGCGGCCCGGATGTATGCGTAATTCGCGCTCAACAAAAAGTTTTTTACGCGCTGATGCAAGCCTTTGCTGTGCTTCCTCATGATTGATGCCGATCGCCAGAGCAACTTCCGCAAGTGGCTGTGCTATTTCGGGATTCCAGTGTTTTTGTTCAAAGTTTGGGGTACGCAGGAGTCCGTAATAGGGCGCAACCACTGCATATTCTTCCGGCGACAGAATTTTCGCTATTTGAGTGCGGTCCCATACATAGAACTTGCCTTCCTCATCTTCAGAATCGGCATCCAGTGTCGAGTAATAACCGCCCCCACCTGTTATGTCTGCGCCTGCTCTAACCAGTGGTTGCATTTTCCGCATTACCCATTCGGCCGTTTCCTCCACAACCCATTTGAATAATGGGTCTCCGGTGGCAAGCCAGACGTCGGCGTAGAGTCGCAGCAACGGCCCGTTGTCATAAAGCATTTTTTCGAAATGCGGAATGCTCCAGTGCTGATCCGTGCTGTAGCGGCAGAAACCACCGCCCAACTGATCGTAGATACCGCCCTCCGCCATTCTTTGCAGGGTGTACGCCGCCATGTGCAACGCCTCGGCATTGCTTGTGGCAAAGTAACGGCGCAAACAGAATTCCAGCTCCGTGGGATTAAGGAATTTTGGCACATCGCCAAAACCGCCGTTTACGGAATCGAACCGGTCCTTTAACTCGGTCAGTGCCTGATCAAGCGGCTGTTCCGAAAACGCCGGGGTTGCCGGGCCCGCCGACGGCAGCGTGTTGGCAAATGATCGCAGCAGCGAGGCGCTCTGCCGTTCGATTTCCTCACCGCGAGCGTAATACGCTTCGGCGACGCGTGGCAACAGATCCAGGAACCCCGGCTGACCATGACGTGGGGTTTTAGGAAAATACGTGCCGCCGAAAAATGGTTTCTGGTCAGGTGTCAGAAACAGGGTCAGCGGCCAGCCGCCATGGCGCTGGGTTAGCATGTAAAGCGCGGTCTGATAAATCTGATCGAGATCGGGGCGCTCCTCGCGATCCACCTTGATGTTTACGAAGTGCAGGTTCATTGCCGCGGCAACTTCCGCATCTTCAAAAGATTCGTGCGCCATGACATGGCACCAGTGACAGGCCGAGTAACCAACGGAAAGCAGTATCGGCTTATCCCCGGCGCGGGCCAATGTCAATGCCTGCTCCCCCCAGGGATACCAGTCCACGGGGTTTTCCACATGCTGAAGCAGGTACGGACTGGTTTCGCCGGAGAGATGATTGGGCATGGGTTTCTGTAATGTGGAGCGCGACTAATCCGTTACCGCTCCCCGGCTGGCCGTGGAAACCGATTTTGCATATTTTGCCAGCACGCCCCGTGTATAGCGGGGTTTTGGCTGCTCCCATCCGGCGCGGCGCCGCGCAAGCTCCTCCTCCGAAACATTGAGTTGCAGCAGACGCTGTTCGGCATCTATGGTGATGGAATCCCCTTCATGTACCAGCGCGATAGTTCCTCCCACAAACGCTTCGGGGGCGACGTGACCCACCACCATTCCGTAGGTGCCGCCGGAGAAGCGTCCGTCGGTGATAAGTCCCACCGAATCTCCGAGGCCCTCGCCGATGAGGGCGGAAGTGGGCGAAAGCATTTCACGCATGCCAGGCCCTCCCTTGGGACCCTCATAGCGTATGACAACCACGTCACCGGGCTGGATTTGACGCGCAAGTATCGCCGCCATGCAGGTTTCTTCCGACTCGAATACCCGTGCCGGACCCGTAATTTTTGGTGTTTTCACGCCGGTAATCTTGGCTACGCAACCCTCGCTTGAAAGATTGCCTTTGAGTATGGCGAGGTGGCCCTGCGCATACATGGGATTTTCCCATTGCCGGATTACATCCTGATCCTTGCGCGGTGTTGCGGGAATGTCATGCAATACCTCCGCCACAGTCTGGCCGCTTATGGTGATGCAATCGCCGTGCAACAGACCATGTTCAAGCAGCATCTTCATTACCTGAGGAACGCCTCCCGCCTTGTGCAGATCGGTAGCCACGTAGCGGCCGGAAGGCTTTAAATCACACAGCACCGGTACTTTGCCACGCATCCGTTCAAAATCATCGATAGTGAGATCCACCTCCGCCGCGTGGGCGATGGCGAGGAAATGCAGTACCGCATTGGTCGAACCGCCGACCGCCATGATCACGGCAATCGCATTCTCGATGGATTTTCGGGTGATGATGTCACGCGGACGGATCTGCGCCCTGATCGCATCAACCAGCACTTCCGCGGAGCGGGCGGCACTCACGCGCTTCTCGTCATCCTCCGCCGCCATGGTGGAAGAGTAAGGCAGACTCATCCCTATCGCTTCAAATGCCGACGACATGGTATTGGCGGTAAACATGCCACCGCAGGAACCGGCCCCCGGACAGGCATGGCGTTCTACTTCAAGCAATTCCTTCTCGTCGATCTTGTGCGCCATGTACTGACCGACCGCTTCGAAGGCGCTGACAATGGTCAGATCCCTTCCCTTATAGCGGCCGGGCTTGATGGTGCCGCCGTAGACGAAAATGGCCGGGACATTCATTCGCGCCATCGCGATCATCGCACCCGGCATGTTCTTGTCACAGCCGCCGATCGCAATGACTCCATCCATACTTTCACCTTGCACCGCGGTTTCAATCGAGTCCGCAATCACTTCGCGAGATACCAGCGAATACTTCATGCCTTCCGTACCCATCGAGATGCCGTCGGATATGGTGATGGTGCCGAACATCTGTGGCATTGCACCCGCTTCCTTCAATGCGCTCTCGGCACTTATGGCCAGCACATTCAATCCCTTATTGCAGGGCGTGATAGTGGAAAAACCATTTGCCACGCCGACGATGGGTTTGTCAAAATCCGTGTCACTGAAACCCACCGCCCGCAGCATGGCACGATTGGGTGAACGCTGCGCGCCCTGGGTGATGGCCTGGCTGCGTTTGTTGTCTGGCATGGAAACTCCTGAAGAAGGTTGAAAAACCGGGAACGAACGGTTGTTGCCGTATAATCGGCTATTTTACCGCAAAAAAAGCCGAACCCTATGCTCGTTCACCCGCAGTTCGATCCTGTCGCCATCTACCTTGGGCCCCTTGTCGTCCGATGGTACGGGCTCATGTATCTCCTGGGATTCGCGCAGTTCATACTGCTGGGGCGTTATCGCATCAAGCGCCACCCTGAGGGAGTATTCACCAACAGCATGCTCGACGATATGCTGTTTTACGGTGTCCTGGGAGTAATACTGGGCGGCCGCCTGGGGTATGTCTTATTTTATCAGCCCACCTATTTCCTGGAGCATCCGCTGGAAATCTTCGCCGTGTGGCAGGGTGGAATGTCGTTTCACGGCGGTTTTCTTGGCGTGATAAGCGCGATGGCGCTGCTGGCCCGAAAGTATAAACTGCGGTGGCTGGCTGTCACCGATTTTATCGCGCCGTTGGTGCCGTTGGGGCTGGGGGCGGGTCGTCTCGGTAATTTCATCAATGCGGAGTTGTGGGGGCGCCCCACCGACGTGCCTTGGGGTACGATTTTCCCCCATGTGGATGATCTCCCGCGTCATCCTTCCCAGCTCTATGAGTTTGCGCTGGAGGGGCTGGCATTCTTTGCATTGATGTGGATTTATTCCGCCAAACCGCGGCCGGTAGCCGCAGTCTCCGGCATGTTCCTGATCGGATATGGTGTGTTCCGTTCGTTTGCGGAGTTTTACCGCGAACCGGATAATGGCTTTCTGGGCGTGCTGACGCTGGGTATCAGTATGGGGCAATGGTTGTCGCTGCCGATGATTGTGGCGGGTGCTGGTATGCTGGTTTGGGCTTATCGAGCGCAGCGAAGCATGTCACCCGGTTTGGAGCCGGCGGACAAGTCAAATAAGCCAAATAAGCCGGATAGGCCAAGTAAGCCGGAACGAAAGAAGGGCGGACGAAGCTTGAAGTAAGATTCTCTCATGTCCCTGCGCCATTCCTACACGGTCATTGCTCCCCTTTATGACGCTTTGCTCGCGACAGCGGGTACGGGAGTGCGCGCTGCAAGCCTCGGGCAACTGCCGCAACAAGGCGATCTCGATATCCTCATCAGCGGTATCGGTTCCGGGCTGGATTTACCTTATCTTCCGCTCTGCCATCGTTATATCGGCCTGGATCTCACCGCCGCCATGTTAAGCCGCGCAAAATCCCGCACCGGAAGCCTGCGCCTGAACCTGATTCAGGGCAACAGTATGGCACTGCCGTTTGCGGACGGATACTTCGATCATGTGGTGCTGCATCTGATTCTCGCGATCGTTCCCGATGCAACCGCCTGTCTGCGGGAAACCGCGCGTGTATTAAAACCGCGCGGAAGCGTGCTGATACTCGACAAGTTTCTCAAACCGGGCGAAACCGCGTGGGTCAGACGGACATTGAATCTACTGTCGCGGCATATCGTTACCCGGCTGGATGTGGTATTCGAGGACGTGTTGGCGGGCGTTCCGGAATTAAAAGTGGAAGCGGATGTGCCGGTACTGGCGGGGGGATGGTTTCGTCGTATCCGCCTGGTTAAAGACTGATCCGCAATCTGGAATAGAAGTAGAATTCTTTACTTGGCAGCCTGTCGGACTTGAAGGAAATCGGCTGCAAAAGTGTCTGGCCGGTTCATATTACGTCGATTTTTCGGCCAATAGAACAACTATTGGCCTTCAAAATCTGTCCTCGCCCAGTCACTATTTCGCTTCGATTCTTCAAGTCCGACAGGCCGCTAGCGCCGAAACTGCAATCAGAAATTTATATCGGGAATCCCATGCGCCACATTGCCGCTTTCGCTGCCGTCACTGTATTCGCGGCTTTATCCGCGCATGCGCTTGACGCCAAAAGCCCTGGCGCGGATTGGAACGAGGCCTATCGCACCGGCGAGCTTGTGATTTTTACGAAGGATGTGGACGAGGGCCGCAGAATTGTGGCAATTGCCGAGGTGGAGGCGCCGCCGGAGGTCGTTTTCAACGTCGTCAACGATTTCGACCACTACCCGGATTTCATGCCCTACGTGAGAGAATCGCGAGTGCTCAGCCGCAAGGGTGACAGCGAAGTCGTGACATATACGCGTATCGCGCCGCCATTTGTGAGCGAGCGCGATTATCCGCTCAAGTTTAGAATGACGCATGGTTCGCCCGCGAACAATGGCGTATTCAAGACCGAGTGGAGCGCGCGTCCCGACGCTCAACCCGAGATCGAAGGGGTTGTAAGAATCAAGCTCAACGAGGGTTCATGGTTCGCGGAACCGCTCGACGGCGGCACGCGCACCCGGCTCACCTACACATTACTGACGAATCCGGGTGGTCTTATTCCGGCTTTTGTAGCTAACATGTCGAACACGATTGCAATCCCCAAACTCTTTAAGGCTGTGATGAAACGCTCGGCCGAAAAAGCGGCTGCGGAGAGGTAAATTGAAAATATACGATCCGGCTTATCGGTTCGTTCAATACGTTTACAGGAGGTGATCCATGGTAAATAAAACTGTGAGAGTCCTCGCCAGGATAACTGCGCGGCCTGACAAGATTGAAGAGCTGACGTCCATTTTGCGGTGTCTGGTGCGAGAAACACGCAAGGAGAATGGCTGTATCAGCTATCAGCTTCTTCAAAACAAAGCCGACCCCGGTGATTTTACTTTTGTGGAAGAATGGGAGAGTGATTCCGCTATCGATACCCACTTTATAACGGCTCATGTGCAAGACACTTTTTCTAAGGTTGCATCGCTACTCGCGAAAGAACCCGATATACGCAGATATGACGTTATTGAATAAGGCAGGGCGGAGAAGTCGACAAAAAGAATAGATAGAATATATGGAGAATTTCAATAGCGCCGATTCTTCCGCCGGTTCCCTACACAACGATAGCGAGAGGATTGAACCCTTTCACGGCTTACTCGAAAACGAAGGCCATGTTTACCGCAATTGGAGGCTGAGCCGTAGTACTAGGCCCGCCGTTTATGTTGAGCCGATAAGCTACGCTGATGTTCAGACGGTGGTATGGGTGAAGTATGCAATATGCGCATTGATGGCATGTGGCCGGAATTATCGAGACGCACTGGATGTTTGAGCTAAAGACCTTTTTTCTTTTCCTGGCTACCGCGGTCGCCGAAATCGTCGGTTGCTATTTGCCTTACCTCTGGCTCAAGCAGGGCCAGAGCGTGTGGCTTCTCGTACCCGCCGCCGCAAGTC
Source organism: Nitrosospira sp. (assembly GCA_046716045.1). Taxonomy (GTDB): domain Bacteria; phylum Pseudomonadota; class Gammaproteobacteria; order Burkholderiales; family Nitrosomonadaceae; genus Nitrosospira. The sequence continues at coordinate 3,695 of JBKJYB010000488.1, read as the reverse complement.
TCGCCTTGTTTGCATGGCTGCTCACGCTCCATCCCACAGCCGCGGGCCGCACCTACGCCGCATATGGAGGCGTCTACATTTTCGTGGCGGTGCTCTGGCTCTGGTCCGTCGAGGGCGTCAGGCCCACGGCCTGGGATGTGGCAGGTTCTCTGGTGGCGCTTATCGGGATGGCCATTATCATGTTTGGCCCAAGACATGCGTAAGCGGATAAGCAAGGGTATTCACGTACTTGCGACCCCTTGGGGTGGCAGTCGTTCCGGGGAGGCATCCATTTCCGCTTCACCGGGCTTGCCTGTCTCATGACAGCTGGTTGGTATGGTTGACTTCGGCGCTCGAAACCGTAGAATTCCCTTAACATTCACCTTTTAAACAAAGAATATAAGGTTTTCATAGGAGAAAGATAGATGGTCGCGAAAATGACTGCCACATTGTCAGTGCTTCTTCTTGTTGGCTGTTCAGCGATTTCAACGACGCCGGAAGGAGGGTCCGTTGAGCTTGTGACTGTAAAACCCACCGGTAATTGCAAGCCGCTTGGCGACGTCGTTGGTTCCCAGGGTAATTGGATTACAGGCGACTACACGTCCAATAAAAATCTGCTCATCGGCGCCAGAAACGACCTGCGCAACAGGGCGGCTGAAATGGGAGGAAACTTCGTGTGGGTACAAGATTCGAATAATACCAACGCATGGGGTAGTGCAGGCACCACAAACACCACAGTCCTGGGTGTTGTCTATCGCTGTGAGTAATATCAGCCTGGGGCTTGCGTTTAAACTATTTATGGTTCCATCTGAATTGAATAGGGGAGAACCGGAACATGTCCAGCAAGGTTTACTACAACGGCGCATGTCCGGTTTGCAACGCGGGAATCAAGGATCAACGCCAACGCATGGAAGCGTGCGGCATTAAGGACATCGAATGGGTCGATGTGCACGCTAATCCGGATGCTGTGTCGGAGGTGGGCGCTTCGTTAGAGCAGGTGCGGGAGCGGTGGTATGTCAAAGACGCCGATGGCGAGCTCAATATCGGAGCGGACGCATTCACGCGGCTATGGTCACAAACGCCCAACCAGCGCTGGCTTGCAAGCCTGTTGCGGTTACCCGTACTCAAGCAGCTTACGCACTTGACGTACAACGTCTTTGCCCGGCTGCTTTACCAGTGGAATCGCGCCAAGAGACACTGGTAATGTTCACACCTGATCAGGGTGATTCACGAAGCAATTTTCATAATTGCTGTCAAGGTGGCAAGAATTCTCAGACGTGAATAGCAAGACGGTGTGGTGCTTCCTGTCCATTCCTATCAGGCGCGAAGAATCTCGAGCAGGTCGTCGCCGTAACTCTCCAGTTTACGCGCACCAATACCGGGTACCTGGCGCAGTTCGTTTTCTGTCCGCGGACGCAGGCGCACCAGTTCCGTCAGCGTTGCATCGTGAAACACGACATAAGCGGGAATGCCGTGTTTCTTTGCAGCTTCGGTGCGCCATGCGCGCAGGCGCGCCCACAGTGCATGAGCGGCCGGATCAAGCGTGGCAAACTTGTCCTCACGCGCGGCTGTAGTCTTGGCTGTGGTCTTTTTGCGCTCCGGCTGCAGGCGCAGAGATACCGTTTGACTTCCGTTCAGCACCGCGCGGCTGGCCGCGGTGAGACGCAGCGAGCCATGACCCTCCCCGTCCGCCGTGAGCAATCCGAGTGCCGCCAGTTGGCGAAATACCGCGCGCCATGCCTTATCATCCAGTTCCTTGCCGATACCAAAGGTGCTGACCTTGTCGTGACTCCATTGCCTCACGCGTTCGGTATCGCTGCCGCGCAGCACGTCAATCAGATGCCCGGCACCAAAACGCTGACCAGTGCGGAAGGCGCAAGACAACGCCTTTTGTGCCGCTACCGTGCCGTTCCACACTTGTGGCGGATTGAGACAGACATCGCAATTACCGCAAGCGGTACTGACCGCGGTTTCGCCAAAATACTCAAGCAGGCGCACGCGGCGGCAAGTGGTGGTTTCGCACAGCGCCAGCAGCGCATCGAGTTTGGTTGAGGCTACCCGTTTAAACTGCGCGTCCGCCTCGGAACTCTCGATCATGCGCCGTTGCTGCACCACGTCACCCAAACCGTAAGCCATCCATGCGTTGGCCGCTTGACCGTCGCGCCCAGCGCGGCCGGTTTCCTGATAATAGCTCTCCACACTTTTGGGCAGGTCGAGATGCGCGACGAAGCGCACGTCCGGCTTGTCGATGCCCATACCGAACGCAATAGTGGCGACCATTACAATGCCATCTTCACGCAGAAATTTTTCCTGGTTGCGGCTGCGATCTTCCGTGCTCATGCCGGCGTGATACGCAAGCGCGCGTACGCCTTTTTCGACCAGCCATGCCGCCGTTTCTTCGACTTTCTTGCGCGACAGACAATAAACAATGCCGGCGTCGCCATCATGTTCAGCATGGATAAAAGCAAGCAATTGCACCTTGCCGTTCACCTTGTCCACGATCTGGTAACGAATATTGGGACGGTCGAAACTGGAAATGAAAATCCGTGCGCCATTGAGGCCAAGGCGCTCAACGATTTCCCCCCGCGTCACGCTATCCGCAGTCGCCGTCAATGCGATACGCGGTACATGGGGAAATCGCTCATGCAGAATCGAAAGCTGGATGTATTCCGGACGGAAGTCATGCCCCCACTGCGACACGCAGTGCGCCTCATCAATGGCGAACAGCGAAAGCGGTGTGCGCATCAGAAGATCGAGAAAGCGCGGTGTCAACAATCTCTCGGGTGCCACATATACCAGATCGTATGCACCGGCGAGCATGCCGCGTTCGACTGCCGCGGTTTCCGTTTGTGGCAAGGAAGAGTTGAGGAATGCTGCGCGCACCCCGGCTTCATGCAACGCCGCGACCTGATTCTGCATGAGCGCAATCAGCGGCGAGACCACCACCGCAACGCCGTCGCGCAATAACGCCGGAATCTGGTAACACAACGATTTGCCACCACCCGTCGGCATCAGCACCAGGCAATCACCACCCCCGGCAACATGCGCGATCACCTCGGCCTGCCTTCCGCGAAAAGCGGGATAGCCGAAAATGTCCTTGAGAAGCGCGAGTGCGCGGGGCATGCTTAAGGGAACTTCAGAATTGTCATGCGATCGAAACGAATGTACGGAAAGCCCGGGCTTGCTTTATTCGGCCACTACACAATACTAGCAGCCTGTCGGACTTAAAGGAAATCAGCTGCAAAAGCGTCTGGCCGGTCCATATTTCGTCGCTTTTTCGGCCAATAGAACAACTATTAGCCTTCAAAATCGTCAAAATCTGTCCTCGCCCAGCCGCTTTTTCACTTCGATTCTTCAAGTCCGACAGGCTGCTAGTCAACCAATTTCCAAGCCAGGCTTTCCCCCGCTCGTAGCGGAATCAATACATCATCCGCGAATTCCAGTTGCGAGGGCACGCTCCAGTCTTCTTTTTTCAGTGTAATGCTGTCCTTGTTGCGCGGCAGTTGGTAGAAATCCGCGCCATGAAAGCTGGCAAAGGCTTCGAGTTTATCCAGCGTACCCGCCTGCTCGAAGACTTCCGCATAGAGTTCAATCGCAGCGTGAGCGGTATAGATACCGGCGCAGCCGCAGGCCGTTTCTTTGGTAGAGCGGGAATGCGGCGCGCTGTCGGTGCCGAGAAAAAATTTTGGATTGCCGCTGGTGGCGGCTTCAATCAG
>JBKJYB010000487.1:0-18692 GCA_046716045.1 Nitrosospira sp. | reverse complement strand
TGGGTGTGATATCGCTCGGCGGCATTGTTTACTCGAACTCTGTACGCGTCGGCGGGGACAAGTTCGACGAGGCTATTATCAATTACATTCGCCGCAACTATGGCATGCTGATCGGTGAAGTCACCGCCGAATTGATCAAGAAGGAGATCGGGTCGGCCTTCCCAGGGGCGGAAGTACGTGAAATGGAAGTCAAGGGACGCAATCTGGCGGAAGGGATTCCACGCAGCTTTGCCATTTCCAGCAACGAAATCCTTGAAGCCCTGACCGATCCTCTGAACAGTATCGTCAGTGCGGTCAAATCCGCGCTGGAACACACACTGCCCGAACTCGGAGCGGACATCGCTGAAAAAGGCATGGTACTAACCGGCGGCGGCGCATTGCTGCGCGACATCGATCGCTTACTGATGGAAGAAACCGGTTTGTCGGTAATCATTGCGGAAGACCCGCTTACTTGCGTCGTGCGCGGGTCGGGTGTCGCGCTGGAGAATATGGATCATTTAGTCGGTATATTTGCCAGTGATTAAATGGGCCGGCGCATTCCCCTCAACCCCCGGCGAGACACACTCTGTATTGGGAACCCCCGAAACTGAGACGTAATGGAAATGGCCCCGCAGTTTTTCAGGCAAGGCCCCAGTTTGCTGGCTCGACTGGGGTTTTTTGTATTACTGTCTTTGCTATTGATGGTGGCTGATGCCCGGTTTAAATATCTCTCCGAAATTCGCCAGGCTTTCAGTGTAGTGATTTATCCATTACAAAAGCTGGCCAATGTGCCCGCACAGATCTATAACACGGCGGGCGAATTTTTCGTCAGTCAGCATTTGACGGACGAAAACGAATATCTCAAGCAGCGGCACCTTGCCGAACGCGGACAACTCCAACAGCTACAGGCACTGGAGGCTGAGAACACACAATTGCGTAAACTGCTGGAAGCCGCACAACGTGTGGAAAGTAAAGCTGTTATGGCTGAAATTCTGCACGTCCCGCGCGATCCATTCAACCGTAAGGTCATACTAGATAAAGGCAGCCAAAGCGGTATTCAGCCAGGCCAGGTAGTAGTGGACGATGCAGGCGTAGTGGGACAGATCACTCGCAACTCTCCGTGGCTGTCCGAAGTCACGCTTATTACCGATAAGGATCACTCAGTCCCGGTGCAGGTGGTCCGCAATGGCCTGCGCTCGGTGGTATCCGGCACAGGCAAGGATGGAACGCTGGAATTGCGTTATGTGGCGGTTAACACCGATATCGAAGAGGGCGATATGCTGGTGACTTCAGGGATAGATGGTGTTTATCCACCCGGTCTTCCTGTGGCAGTGGTATCGAAAATCGAGCGCAACCCTACTTATATCTTTGCCCGCGTTACCTGCACACCCGCCGCTGGAGTGGGCCGCCATCGGCAGTTGCTGATATTGTCAGCGATGACGCCCATTATGGAAAATCCGGCCGGCACATTCGAAGTCAAACCCAAGCCCGAGCCCGAGGGCAAGAAGCGAGAGAAAGTTGGCATTCGCTAATCATCCCAGGCAGGAAATTCTGCGGCCTGTCAAAGGCTCATTTATCGTTTTCAGCCTGATGGCAGCGCTATTGCTGAATCTGTTACCGCTAAAGGATGCTCTACTGACGTTTTGGCCTGATTTCACCGCATTGACGATACTTTACTGGTGTATCAATCAACCGCAGCGGGCCGGTATGAGTGCCGCCTTTGGTATGGGCCTGTTAATGGATATTGGCAATGCCGGCACATTCGGCCAGCATGCGCTGGCATATAGCATAATGGCTTTTGTCGCGTTGTTATTCCACCGGCGCTTGTATAATTTTGGGCTACTGCAGCAGGCCCCTCAGATGGGATTGATATTGCTCATCGGACAATCCGTCATGCTTCTTACCTGGCTGCTGGATGGGTTCGATTTTCCCGGTTGGGATTTTTTTCTTGCCAGCGCTACCGGTACAGTGTTGTGGCCGCTACTCTCCTCATTATTGAGAATACCCCAGAGGCCCAGGTCTGATTCCAATGCGTTATCGTAAATCCGGCAGTTGACCGCTCATTCGTTGGTTTAGCACCATGATCCGCAAAGACTTCTTGCGCTACTTGCCTTTCACCTTTATGGTGGGCTCGCTACCGTTGCGGAATCCGGGATTATGAAGCGCAGAGTAGAGCTTCGGAATCACCCACGGGAGCTGCATAATTTCCAATTACGACTTGCAATCGGTGCAGTATTGGTGCTGTTGCTGTTCCTTTTGTTATTTGCCCGCTTCTTTTACCTGCAGGTGTCGCAACGCGACCACTATCACACTCTGGCGGAAGCCAACCGAATATCCATTGCACCTGTCGTCCCTAACCGGGGCCTGATTTTCGACCGTAACGGCGAGGTGTTGGCGCACAACTACTCGGCTTATACGCTCGAAATCGTGCCAAGCAAGGTTGCCAACCTGGAAGCTCTCATCAACGAGTTGTCCACCGTAATCGAGATAGCGGCGAGAGACCGCAAGCGTTTCAAGAAGCTGATGGATGAGAGCAAGCGGTTTGAAAGCCTGCCCATTCGCACCCGTTTATCGGATGTGGAAGTGGCACGCTTCGCCGCCAACCGCTATCGCTTTCCCGGAGTGGAGATCAGAGCACGTTTGTTCCGTCAATACCCGAAGGGGGAGGTTGCGTCACATGTGGTGGGCTATATTGGCCGCATCAACGACAAGGATCTGGAGCAATTGGAGGCTAACGAGAACTTGGCCAACTATCGCGGCTCGCTGTACATGGGCAAAATCGGCATCGAACAAAGCTACGAGAAGGAACTGCACGGTATCACCGGCTTCGAAGAGATGGAAACGGATGCAGCCGGCCGGGTAATAAGGACAATATCCCGCACCCCGCCAATTTCGGGCAATAATCTGACGTTATCGCTCGATATCAAGTTGCAGGAGGTTGCGGAAAAAGCATTTGGAGACCGGCGCGGCGCGCTGGTGGCGATTGATCCCGCCACCGGCGACGTGCTGGCATTCGTCAGCAAGCCGGGCTTCGATCCCAATCTGTTTGTCGATGGCATCGACTCCGAGAGCTGGGACTTGCTGAATAACTCCATCGACAGGCCGCTGAACAACCGGGCTTTGCGCGGGTTGTATCCGCCAGGTTCCACGTTCAAGCCATTCATGGCGCTGGCCGGGCTGGAGCTGAAGAAACGCACGCCCCAGCAAGGAATCAGTGATCCCGGATACTTCAGTCTGCCCGGCAGCACCCACCGCTTCCGTGACTGGAAAGCGGGCGGCCACGGCTATGTGGATCTGCACAAATCTCTGGTCGTATCGTGTGATACTTATTATTACGGACTTGCCAATGACCTCGGTATAGACAACATTTTCAATTTCACCGGTCAGTTCGGGTTGGGGAAGAAAACCGGGATCGATATCGAAGGCGAAGCCGCTGGACTGTTGCCCTCGCAAGAATGGAAAATGAAGCGATACAAGCAGAAATGGTACGCGGGCGATACCATTTCCGTTGGTATCGGCCAAGGCTACAATTTGACCACGCCCCTGCAACTGGCTTTCGCTACCGCGATCCTCGCCAGTAAGGGTACCGCCTTCCGCCCGCATCTGGTCAAGCAGGTTCACAATAACAGCAATGGGGAAGTGCGCGAAATCGTCACGCAACCTCTATATACCCTCAATCTCAATCCCGATAATCTGACGCACGTTCAAAACGCGCTGATAGCGGTAACCCGGCCTGGCGGTACCGCGGCGCTTGCCGGCGCGGGCGCCGCCTATACCTTCGCGGGGAAGACAGGTACGTCGCAAGTGGTCGGCATGAAGCAAGGGGAAAAGTATGTGGAAAGCAAGGTTCAGGAACGTCATCGCGACCACGCGCTGTTTGTTGCCTACGCACCCGCGGAAAACCCCAGAATAGCGCTAGCGGTGCTGGTGGAAAACGGTGGACACGGCGGCGCGACCGCCGCGCCGGTCGCGAGGCTGGTAATGGACTACTATCTGCTCGGCAAGCTGCCTGAAGAAGCCGCGGCAAAGGCCATTCCCGAAGACGAGGAGGGCGCGCATGATTAAGCCATTGCGCTTATGGCACTATCTCACGCGCTATGTGGATGGTTTTTTGCTGAGCGGAATTCTGCTGCTGATGCTGACTGGCCTCGCCACGCTGTATAGCGCCACCGACGCGAACCTGAGTCGCGTCACTAATCAGGCGATCAACATGCTGGTGGCGCTTGGCATCATGTGGCTGATCGCTAATATTCCGTTGCAGCATATCATGCGTATCGCCCTGCCAATATACGTGGCCGGTCTTTTCCTGTTGCTTGGCGTGGCGCTATTCGGTGAAATCAATAACGGTGCGCGACGCTGGTTGAACATTGGTGTGACGCGTATCCAGCCTTCCGAGTTGATGAAAATAGCCGTGCCGCTGATGATGGCGTGGTATTTTGACAAACATGAGGCTACCCTGCGACTGAGGGATTACGCCGTCGCCACGTTGCTGCTACTGATTCCGGTAGTGATGATCATGCGTCAGCCGGATTTGGGCACCGCATTGCTGATTGCATCCAGTGGTTTCTACGTTCTGTTTCTTACCGGGTTGTCGTGGCGTATTATGGCGGCACTGTTGATCGCCGGAGCCGGCAGTCTGCCAATCCTGTGGTCAATGATGCACGATTACCAGCGCCGGCGTGTTATGACCCTGCTTGATCCGACGCAGGATGCGCTGGGAGCCGGCTACCACACCATCCAGTCCACCATTGCCATAGGATCCGGGGGTGTCCTTGGTAAAGGCTGGCAGAACGGAACTCAGACCCATCTCGATTTCCTCCCCGAGAAAAGTACCGATTTCATCTTCGCAGTATTCTCGGAGGAATTCGGCCTGATCGGTAATTCATTGCTGTTGCTGCTATATCTGTTGGTAATAGGGCGCGGCATGATTATCGCCGCCAATGCCTCGACCCAGTTTACGCGTCTTATCGCCGGCTCGATCACACTGACTTTCTTCACTTATATTTTCGTCAACATCGGCATGGTTATCGGCATTCTGCCCGTGGTGGGAGTCCCGCTGCCATTGATCAGCTACGGCGGCACATCAATGGTGACAATGCTGCTGGGATTTGGTATTTTGATGAGCGTACAAACGCATCCTAAACTGGTGAAGACGTGAGCAACATCGATTCGGGATCAAGAAATATTGTCATCCACTATCCTGGCAGTCCGCCAGACTTGAAGAATCGAAACGAAGAAGTGACTGGGCGAAAACAGATTTTGAGGATCATCGCGGTAGCCATGATGGTTTTTATTGCGGGCTGCGGCAGTGTCCTGAAACGTGATACCGTGGGGAAGACGCCTTCCGTCACATCGGTAAAGTCGGGTATCGCGGCAAGAAAGGGCGGCTATTATCTGGACGACGGTCCCGGCGACAATCCGCCGGCAGATCTTGCTTCCATTCTCGACGCCGTTCCGCGGGATGAGCCCCTGCGCCAGGCCAACATGCGGCCTTATGTCGCGTTGGGAAAATCCTACACGCCGATGACCGCCCTGGCTTCTTACCGGGAACGTGGGGTGGCTTCCTGGTATGGCCGCCGTTACCATGGACAGAAAACAGCGTCCGGTGAAGTCTACGATATGTATACCATGACCGCCGCGCACACCACGCTGCCGTTACCCAGCTATGCCCGCGTCACCAACATCCAGAACGGAAAATCCGTAATCGTGCGCGTCAACGACCGTGGACCGTTTCATTCTGATCGCCTGATCGATCTTTCCTATACCGCGGCTCACAAACTCGGCGTGTTGGATGGTGGTAGCGCCTGGGTGGAAGTGGAAAGCATCCTTCCCAATACGGAATCCATTGCGCGGATTACGCCAGCACCCGCCTATGCGCCGGTGCCGGTCACTGTTCGGGAGAAAGCAGATCCTCAACTTTCGCTTGTTGCAGAGAAGCAAAACAACGAAGCCAAACCGGATCTGTTGGTAGTGAGCCCCGCACCCGCCTATGCGGATGCATCTGTTTCCGATACCTCCACAGCCGCCACTGCTGGCGATACCGGTGGAATCTACCTGCAATTGGGCGCATTCAGCGCCTATGATAATGCGGATAACTTCCTCACGCACATGCGCGCAGAACTTCCTTCGCTGAAGGACATCCTGGGTATCGTTGCGAAAGATGGCTTGTTCAAAGTTCATGCCGGACCTTATTCTGATCAACTGCTAGCCAGACAGGCAGCCGATAAAATCGCCCAGACGCTTTCCATCAAACCGATGTTGCTGGTACGATAAATCCATGTGTGACTCATCTGTTTCATGAGCCGCTCTGAAACATAAATCCATGGCTACACATTCTTTCTATTGGTAATCTGCAGGTAACCCGGACCAGACCGGAGATAAGCTGCCACACGTTGAGGATTGTTCTTTAACGTTGCCATGTGATCATTGGCAGCGGCACGAATTTTGTCTTTGGTTCACTCTGACACCGTTGATCAGTGGTCATAGGCGACTCGGCGGAAGTTCCGCTTCCTTCGCCTCTCCATCAGCAATCCAGGCATTCGTCAGCGTGTAGGTTACCGCAAGAATTACCGGACCAATGAACAGCCCAATAATGCCGAAGGTAAGTATGCCACCCAGCACACCCACCAGAATCAGAAGTATCGGCAAATTGGCTCCACGCCTGATTAAGACAGGGCGCAAGATATTGTCCATCAGGCCGACAAGGATGGCCCATACGAGTAGTATGAAACCCCACGTTTGATCGCCTTGATAAAACAGCCAGATAACCCCGCCCAGCAACGGTATGCCTGGGCCGATCTGGATAATACAAAAAAACAGCATAATGGCGGTCAGCACACCGGCATACGGCACCCCTGCAATCCATAGACCGAAACCGCCCAGTGCTGACTGGGCAATGGCTGTGAAGACAATACCTAATGCGACGGCGCGAATGGATTGACCAGCGAGTTGAACCGCATCCTCCCCGCGTGGACCGGCCAAACGTCTGGCGAAGCGGCTGATGCCGGCGACCGCTATTTCACCTCGGGAATAAAAAATAGCGGAAAGTAGTAGGGTGAGCAGCAGGTGAATAAACAGCATGGCTACGCTGTTCATCTGGCTTAGCGCCCAGTTGGCGATTTTGCTGGCATAAGGCTGGATTTTGTCGGTAAGGCTGGCGGCGCCGGTATTCGAGATAACTTGCCATTCGTTCCAGAGCCGGTCACCCACAAGCGGGATACCACGCAACCAGTCTGGCGGGGCTGGTAAATGATAGTTCGGCAAGTTTCTTGCCAGGTTGGCCAAGTTGACGGCGTTATCAATGATCGTGCTGATCGCCATGGCTAAAGGCAGTCCAATAATCACTGTCATAGCCAATACCATTACCGCCATCGCCGGACCCCGCCGTCCACCCAGATGCCGCTGCACCATAATCATGATCGGCCACGTCGCCACGACTATCATGGTCGCCCAGATCGCCGCGGGCAGAAAGGGCTCGATCACCCACAGACTACCCGCGATTAGCAGGCTAATGACGAGCACGCTCAGCAGGTTGCTGGTAAGGTCCGGTCTGTTAGTCAAAAAATACTCCTCCTTCAAGATAACCACATGCCATGAGCACCAAACTGAAAGATGGTACATGACTACTTACTGTGTGATAGCTCTCTTGGTAAAAGGTTGATGATCCTGATCGACCATCAGAAACACGCCATCTTTTCATTTTATGTCATACACAATTTTTAAGCCCAGATAATCCATTAGGACGCGAGATGATGGTGAGGCAGGTTGCGAGACAGTTTTGCCGGTTGGGAGAAGTCCATAGCTTGGTCTATGGATGCCGGGCAAGCGGCGAAAATGGCCGCAAACTGACCGCCAGCACTCGCGTAGGCTCGGAGAGCCGCCTAATGGATTATCTGGGTTAAGCATAACTCATATCCTTAAACCCTGTGTAAACAAGACAGTCTGGTGAGCTTGAAAACAGATGCCGGTCTGGCTTCATATGCTGATGTGTCATTTGCCGATAGCAATATCTTCCATCACTTGATAAAATTGAAATTTTTCCTCCAATCAATTCAGCCCATCACTACATTCAGGATCATTCATGACTACCAAACATTTTTATCCCGCCAAAAAAATTAGCACGTTTTATCCTCCGCAACGTGTTTTGATGGGACCGGGACCGTCGGATACCCATCCGCGCGTATTATCCGCCATGGCTCGCCCGACGCTGGGTCACCTTGATCCGGTGTTCACGGATATGATGGAAGAATTGAAGAGCCTGCTGCGTTATACCTTTCAGACCTCTAATTTGCTGACCTTCCCAGTTTCCGGTCCGGGCTCGGTCGGGATGGAAATGTGTTTCGTCAACATGGTCAACCCGGGCGATAAAGTGATTGTGTGCCGCAACGGCGTATTTGGCGGGCGCATGATCGAGAACGTGCAACGCTGCGGCGGAATCGCAGTGGTGGTGGAAGACAAGTGGGGAGCCCCTGTTGATCCGCAAAAAGTGGAAGACGCATTGAAACAGAATCCCGATGCGAAGATCGTTGCGTTCGTTCATGCCGAAACATCCACCGGCGCGCTGTCGGATGCAAAATTACTGTGCGAAATCGCGCATCGCCATAATTGCCTCACCATTGTGGATACCGTCACCTCGCTGGGCGGTTCCCCCCTCAAAGTTGACGAATGGAAGATCGACGCAATTTATTCCGGTAGCCAGAAATGCCTGTCGTGCCCGCCAGGTTTATCGCCTGTCAGCTTTTCGGAGCGCGTGGTGGAGCTGGTCAAGAATCGCAAGGGCAAAGTACAAAGCTGGTTTATGGATTTGAATCTGCTGCTCGGCTACTGGGGCACCACCCGCACTTACCATCACACTGCCCCCACCAACGCACTATATGCGTTGCATGAGGCTTTGGTCATGCTGTACGAGGAAGGGCTGGAACATTCCTGGGCGCGTCATCAGCGTAACCATACGGCGCTGAAAGCGGGGTTGGGGACGCTCGGTATCGAGTATCTGGTGGAAGAGAAATCCCGTCTGCCCCAGCTCAACTCGGTCTATGTGCCGGAAGGCATAGATGAGAAGGAAGTGCGCCGCCGGTTGCTCGCAGACTATAGCCTGGAGATCGGTGCAGGATTGGGCGACCTCGCCGGAAAGATCTGGCGTTTCGGCCTGATGGGTTATTCGAGCAAAATGGAAAATGTAATGCTATGCCTTAACGCGCTGGAGACGGTATTTTCCGATATGGGCAAGAAAATTGAATACGGTACGGCTGAATCGGCGGCGCATTACGCTTATGCGGCCAATCCCCTGCCTCGGCAGGCCGCTCCGGTAAAAGCTGTGGCTGTGGCTTAATACTGAACAGGCCAGGCAGACCCATTTCTCCCTGCGCAAAATAAGGGAGAAATGTTGTACGCCCAATCTGTGGCGTTACAACCCCAGCCGTTGCCAGATGGTAGTCGTCAATCCCGCCGAGTTCAGCGTATAAAAATGTAATCCCGGCGCGCCGGCACTGAGCAGCCGGTCGCATAAATCGGTCACGACATCCAGTCCGAACGCGCGTATTGATGCGCTGTCATCTCCATAGCCTTCCAGTTTTTTCCTGATCCAGCGTGGAATTTCCGCACCACAGGAATCCGAGAATCTTGCCAGTTGGGAAAACTTATTGATTGGCATGACACCAGGCACGATAGGAACGCCGATACCCATCGCTTCACACGCTTCAATGAAATTGAAGTAGGCGTCCGCGTTGTAGAAATACTGGGTAATAACAGAATCCGCGCCAGCCTCCACCTTACGTTTGAAGTTCAGCAAATCGTCCTGCGCCGAGTTCGCCTGAGGATGATATTCCGGGTATGAAGCCACTTCGATGTGGAACGCGTCGCCGAATTCCTTACGGATAAATCTCACCAACTCATCGGCATAGCGAAATTCCCCCCAATGCGCCATGCCTGAAGGCAAATCGCCGCGCAAGGCGACAATGTGGCGGATACCCCCATCGCGGTATTTTTGCAACATGGCATGAATATTTTCGCTGGTCGAGCCGATGCAGGAAAGATGGGGTGCGGCCGCATACCCTTCCGCCTGAATTTCCAGCACTGTCTCAAGGGTACGGTCCCTGGTCGACCCTCCCGCGCCAAATGTCACTGAAAAGAATTTTGGGTCAAGCTGCGCCAATTGCCTGCGCGTAGCGCGCAACTTCTCCATCCCCTCCGGCGTTTGCGGTGGAAAAAACTCGAAACTAAAAGTGGGAGCGAATTTTTTTTGTGATTCCATCTTGCACCAGCCGCAGAGGTTCAGAGAAGATAAAAGGCGGGTTTAGCCATCTTTTACTCTCCTCCGCACCGCTCTGAAATCCGGAATGTCAGTACCGGTACAGCGCCGGCTTATAGGGTCCGTTTTTATCCAGATTCAGATACTTTGCCTGCTCATCGGTTAACCCGGTGAGCTTGACACCCAGCTTTTTTATGTGCAGACGTGCCACTTTCTCGTCCAGATGCTTGGGCAGAACATAGACATTCTTTTGGTAGTTGGCGCCATTTTGCCAAAGCTCCATTTGTGCGAGCACTTGATTGGTGAATGAACTGGACATGACAAATGAAGGATGGCCGGTGGCGCAACCCAGATTCACCAGACGTCCCTGCGCCAGCACGATAATACGCCGGCCTGTTGGGAAAATGACGTGATCCACCTGCGGCTTGATATTTTCCCATTGATATTTCTGGACAGAGGCAATGTCTATTTCAGAATCGAAATGGCCGATATTGCAGACGATAGCCTGGTCTTTCATTCTCAGCATGTGATCATGGGTAATAACACGCAGATTGCCCGTGGCGGTGACGAAAATGTCGGCCTGATCGCAAACTTCGTCCATGGTGACGACACGATAACCTTCCATTGCCGCTTGCAGCGCACAAATCGGATCTATCTCGGTAATCCACACGGTCGCTCCCAGACCACGCAAGGATTGGGCACAGCCTTTGCCCACATCCCCATAGCCGCATACCAGCGCAATCTTGCCGGCAATCATTACATCGGTGGCACGCTTGATGCCGTCCACCAGTGATTCGCGGCAACCGTAAAGGTTGTCGAACTTGGACTTGGTGACCGAGTCGTTGACATTGAATGCCGGAAATGGCAGTTCACCTTTCTTTTGCATTTCGTACAGCCGGTGAACGCCGGTAGTGGTTTCCTCCGTTACGCCACGAATATTCGCGAGTCTGCTGGAATACCAGCCAGGTTCGGTATCCAGCTTTTTTTTGATTGCAGCGAACAATGCGTGTTCTTCTTCATTGGCGGGATTGGCGATGACCGACGGGTCCTTTTCCGCCCTGCTGCCAAGAATGATCAGCAGCGTTGCATCGCCACCATCGTCCAGAATCATATTGGGCATACTGTTCGCACTCGATTTCTCGTCACCGGACCACTCAAAAATACGGTGGGTGTATTCCCAATAATCATCCAGCGACTCCCCCTTGTAGGCAAATACCGGAATGCCTTCCGCTGCGATAGCCGCCGCCGCATGATCCTGGGTGGAGAAAATATTGCACGAAGCCCAGCGCACTTCCGCGCCCAACTTGATCAGGGTCTCGATCAGCACCGCTGTCTGAATAGTCATGTGAAGGGAACCGGCAATACGCGCCCCTGCCAGGGGTTTCCCGCCGGCATGTTCTTCCCGTAGCGCCATCAGACCGGGCATCTCGGTTTCGGCGATGGCTATTTCCTTGCGTCCCCATCCCGCCAGGGACATGTCGGCGACTTTATAATCGGTAAATTCGCCACTCGTAAGCGTAGAGGCGGGTGTAGATGTAGATGGACTGAGCACAGCGTTCATGGAACAAATCTCCTGAAAAATGAACGAGCGCCGTTATTGCGATTCTCTCCTGCCGAGCCTCGCGGGACTATGCCCGTTGCAGCGCTCCTCAGCCGGGGAGGGATTGACTGACGTGAACTTATTGCTTATGCCTCAACCGCGACCTCGATTCCCGCATCGGCGCGAAGTCGCGCGGCTTTGTCGGTGGCCTCCCAGGTGAATTCCGGCTCATCCCGTCCAAAATGGCCATAGGCGGCGGTTTTCTGGTAAATTGGGCGTAGCAGATTAAGGGTATGAATAATAGCACGCGGACGCAAATCGAAATGCCGCTCGATCAGCTTGACGATTTTATCGTCGGAAATTTTGCCGGTTCCGTAAGTGTCAACCATTAGTGAAACCGGGCGTGCCACCCCAATAGCATAGGCTATCTGCACTTCGCATCTGCTGGCGATACCCGCGGCAACGATGTTCTTGGCCACATAACGTCCGGCATAGGCTGCGGAGCGATCCACCTTGGATGGGTCCTTGCCGGAGAAAGCACCACCGCCATGATGCGCCGTACCACCATAGCTATCTACTATGATCTTGCGGCCGGTCAATCCGCAATCGCCCATCGGCCCGCCTACCACGAAGCGCCCGGTGGGATTAACCAGGTAACGGGTCTCGCCATTCAGCATATTTTTCGGAAGTACTGGTTTAATGATTTCCTCGATTACTGCCTCACTCAGCTCCGCGTGGGAAATATCCGGGTCGTGCTGGGTCGATATCACTACCGTTTCAATGCGCTGCGGCTTACCGTTCAAATAACGCACCGACACCTGCGACTTGGCGTCGGGACGCAGCCACGGCAAACGTCCGTCTTTTCTCAGTTCCGCTTGGCGCTCCATCAAGCGATGGGCATAGTAAATCGGCATCGGCATTAACTGCGGCGTCTCGTCGCATGCATAGCCAAACATCAGGCCCTGGTCACCCGCCCCCTGATCCATTTCCTCTTCCTTGGTGCGATTTACCCCCTGCGCAATATCAGCGGACTGTTTATTGAAAGCGGTCAACACCGCACAGGTATGATAGTCGAATCCGATATCGGAGCTGTTGTACCCGATACGCTTGACGGCCGAGCGCGCGACTTGCATATAGTCAACGTTGGCCTCGGTAGTAATTTCACCCGACATAACGATCAGACCCGTGCTGCACAAGGTCTCACAGGCTACTCGGGCGTTGGCATCCTGGGCCAGGATGGCATCCAGGATTGAGTCGGAAATCTGATCGGCCACCTTGTCGGGATGACCTTCTGACACGGATTCGGAAGTAAAAAGATATTCGCTCATATTGTTCAGCCGCATATAGTTTTAAAAAGGGACTGTAGGATACCAAATTACGCGCGTATTAAGAAGATGGACCATAGTACAATCATATCTGTCCTTACAACCGTCTGTTCTTATGTCCGCGCGGAATCGAACTTCTTTCCGCGCCGGTATTATATGACTGCGTCCGTGCCAGGCTTATGCCACAACAGATATGATCATGTTGTGCTCGATTTATCTTTCTTGTCGATCCCTTTCCGCATACCGGCGCGCGACATAACATCTCTCGTTGACTGCACGCCGCTCTCAACCCGAGCTTTTAGCGGAGGGATTGATAGTGCCGGCATAGCAGTTGATTGACAGGGGTATCTTCCTGTAACAAACTCACGCTGGATAACATATTCGTTGGCTTTTCTGCTGCACGTTGATGAATCGCCCGAATGAAACCAGCGGCTCATTAATGAAACTTAAGTTTACTAAAATGCATGGGTTGGGCAACGATTTCGTCGTCATTGACGGCATAAATCAATCCCCGTCTTTCAACTCTGAACAGTTGCACCTGCTCGCCGATCGTCATTTTGGCGTCGGCTGTGATCAGATTCTGTTGATAGAAGCAGCTGAGGGCGACGCTGATTTTCGCTATCGCATTTTCAATGCCGATGGCGGCGAGGTGGAGCAATGTGGTAACGGCGCGCGCTGTTTCGTTCGCTACGTGCATGACCGGGGGATGACAAGTAAAAATGAAATCCGCGTGGAAACGCTTGGCGGTCTGATCATTCCCAGGTTGGAGGCCAGCGGTGAAGTGACCGTCAATATGGGCGCACCGAAATTTGAACCGCGGGAAATTCCCTTTACCGCCGAGAAGCGCGCACTGACCTATCCACTCGAGATCGATGGCAGACAGGTAGAAATCAGCGCCGTTTCCATGGGCAACCCTCACGCAGTGCAACAGGTAACGGACGTGAATCATGCTCCGGTATTGACCGAAGGTGTGCTGATCGAGCGTCATCCCCGTTTCCCCCAGCGGGTCAACGCCGGATATATGCAGGTGATTGATCGTAGTCATATCCGGTTGCGGGTGTACGAGCGCGGCGCGGGTGAAACGCTCGCCTGCGGCACCGGCGCTTGCGCCGCCGTGGTGGCGGGAATTGAACGCGGGCTACTGGGGCCCAAGGTTAAGGTCAGTTTTCGCAGTGGCGATTTGATCGTCCGCTGGGAAGGCGAGAATCAATCGGTCTGGATGACGGGTCCTGCTACTACCGTGTTTGATGGAGAGATCGACTTAGAGAACCTCTGAATAAGTCCGTCGGGAGCGCGGGATTTATTCAGAGGTTCTTTAAAATTGAACTGGGGAAAAACATGAAATTCAGCTCGGAAGAAGTCGCCCAATATTTGCGGGACCACCCTCAATTTTTTGAGGAGTATGCCAGCATGCTGACGGACATCCGAGTCCCTCACCTGCACGGCGGCGGAGTCATTCCCATCAGCGAGCGGCAAATCATGGCGCTCCGGGATAAGAATCACATCCTGCAGGACAAGTTGGGTGAATTGGTCCGATTTGGCGAGGAGAATGGTGCCATCAATCAGAAAATGCACCGTCTCGCCATCATGCTGCTTACCTTCACGGGTCTGAACGATTTACTACATGGGTTGAATTTTAATCTGCATGAAGATTTTTCCATACCTCATATGGTGCTAAGGTTATGGAACATAACCGCCGAAGACCCGGAGTTTCTGGAATTCACTCAAACCAGCGCTGATATTCACATCGTGGCGGAAAGCCTGCTACATCCTTATTGCGGCCTTCATGTATTGGATGAAATCAAAAATTGGTTCGGGGAAAGTGCGGTTCGCCTGCGCTCGTTTGCGATGGTGCCCCTGCGAGCGGAGCAAACCATCGGTCTGCTGGTAATGGGAAGCGAAGACCCACAGCGCTTTTATCCCGAAATGGGAACCATTTATCTGACGCAGCTTGGCGAGCTGGTAAGCGCCGCATTGGCACGATACAGGCTGGCTGGAAAATGTTAAAAAGCGAAAAAATGAGCACGAATATCCGAAGATGACGGCAACATGAAGGCTGACATGACGTCCGGAGATAACCAGGCCGAACTCGCCGCCGCCTATCTTTCCCATCTTGCCAATGAACGGCGTTTATCACCGCTCACTTGCGAAAGTTACGCGCGTGATATTGCGGTCTTGCTCTACTTCGCGAACGAAACATCGCTCGATCAATTGCAAGTTCATCATATTCGCCGGTTTGTCGCCCAGCGCCACGGGAAAGGGTTTTCCGGCAGAAGTCTGGCCAGAATGCTGTCGGCATGGCGTGGCTTCTACCACTACCTGGCGCGGGATCACAGCTATACTTGCAATCCCTGCGCCGGGGTACACGCGCCAAAATCGCCCAGAACCTTGCCCCATACGCTTTCACCCGACGAGGCCGCGAAGCTGCTGGACTTCCCTGTTGACAATGACTTAATGGCATTACGGGACAAAGCCATGTTCGAGCTGTGCTATTCCTCAGGACTGCGGCTGGCGGAACTTACCGGCCTGCAACCCAAGGATTTGAGTTTTTCCGACGGCACGGCGCGCATCACCGGCAAAGGCGGCAAGACCCGCATAGTCCCCATGGGCAGCCAAGCTGTGCGTATCCTGCGCGAATGGATAAAACAGCGCGAGGTGCTGCTCAAACCCGGCACAACCGCGTTATTCGTGTCGCGATACGGAAGAAACATCAGTCCGCGGTCAATCAGTCAGCGGCTGAAAATTCAGGCAGTGCGGCAAGGAATCAGCGCCAATATCCACCCCCACGTACTGCGGCATTCATTTGCCTCCCACCTGCTGCAGTCCAGTGGCGACTTGCGCGCGGTGCAGGAAATGCTGGGGCACGCCAGTATCAGCACCACGCAAATTTATACCCATCTTGATTTCCAACATTTGGCGAAGGTCTATGATGCAGCGCATCCGCGGGCCAGGAAGAAGGAGAAGAGTTGAACCTGGGAGGCAGCGCACTAAGGGACCCTGAATAAATCCGCCTAACCGTACAGCTTGCATTTTCTCCGCGAATCAGCGTTATACCTAAATCCGGCATTTGGATTCACCAAAAAAAGTGAAGTTCACGTGGAGCCAAAATCACTACGGGTCACGGCGCTTAACTGAAAATGAGCTGAAAAATGAACGGTCAACCGCCGGATTTAGGTATAATCTGCGCTCTCACTCATCTCGCGCTAACTCATGCCAGAATATCACGGTACCACCATACTTTCGGCGCGGCGCGGCACGCAAGTGGCGCTTGGGGGCGATGGCCAGGTAACGCTCGGCGCTATCGTGGCCAAGGCCAGCGCCCGCAAGGTGCGCAGGCTCTATCATGACAAGATTCTCGCGGGATTTGCAGGCGGCACGGCAGACGCTTTTACCTTGTTCGAGCGTTTTGAAGGCAAGCTTGAAAAGCATCAGGGGCACCTCATGCGGTCAGCGGTGGAGCTGGCGAAGGATTGGCGCACTGACCGCATTTTGCGCCGGCTGGAAGCAATGCTGATTGTAGCAGACCCCGAAACCACGCTTATCATCACGGGCTCGGGTGACGTAATTGAGCCTGAGCTTGGGCTTGCCGCGATCGGCAGTGGTGGCTCTTATGCTCATTCCGCGGCGCGCGCGCTCTTGGAGAATACCAGTTTTACGCCCTTGGAAATCGTCAAAAAGTCGCTTACCATCGCGGGCGACTTGTGTATCTATACTAATCAGAACCACATAATCGAGGTTCTGGAGTAGCGTGCAAGCTAAAAACGTAAACGGTGAGACGTAAGTGAAAACGCAAAGGAAAATGCGGTTATCTTTTGCGGAATACCACCAAGCGACGCACGCCTTACCCTTTAGGTTTCACATATCCCGCCATTTACCACTGATACCCTGAAACCATGTCCCAACTGACCCCGCAGGAAATCGTCCAAGAACTGGACAAGCACATTATCGGTCAAGATGCCGCCAAGCGCTCCGTGGCCATTGCGCTCAGAAATCGCTGGCGCAGGCAGCAGGTAATGGATCCTCTACGGCAGGAAATCACGCCAAAAAATATCTTGATGATTGGCCCTACCGGAGTCGGCAAGACCGAAATCGCACGCCGTCTCGCGAAACTCGCCGATGCACCATTCATCAAGGTGGAAGCGACCAAATTCACTGAGGTGGGTTATGTCGGGCGCGATGTGGATTCCATCATTCGCGATCTGGTGGAATCCGCCATCAAGCAGTCCCGCGAACAGGAAACCCAGAAGATGAGAGCCCGCGCGGAAGACCATGCTGAAGAGCGTATCCTCGACGTGTTGCTGCCAGCGGCAAGAGAGATGGGCTCGCAAATGGAAACGGGTGAAGGTGACAATGCTACCCGGCAAAAATTTCGCAAGAGACTGCGCGAAGGCGAACTCAACGACAAAGAAATTGAGATCGAGGTTTCAGCGGCACATACCCACATGGAAATCTTTGCGCCGCCGGGAATGGAAGAACTTACTACGCAAATTCAAGGTATGTTCCAGAATCTGGGCGGGGAAAGAAAAAAGACCCGTAAGCTGAGCATCCGTGAGGCAATGAAGCTCATTACCGATGAAGAGGCATCCAAACTCGTTAATGATGAGGAATTGAAACTTCGCTCGGTGCAGAATGTTGAGCAGAACGGCATCGTATTCCTCGATGAAATCGACAAAATCACGAGCCGCTCCGAAACTTCCGGAGCGGATGTATCGCGCCAGGGCGTACAGCGGGATCTGCTGCCGCTGGTGGAAGGCACCACAGTCTCCACGAAATACGGGATGATCAAAACTGATCATATCCTGTTCATCGCCAGCGGTGCATTCCATCTCGCCAAGCCTTCCGATCTGATTCCCGAATTACAGGGCCGTTTCCCCATTCGCGTCGAACTGGCCAGTCTTAGTGCTCACGATTTTGTACAAATCCTCACCAATACCGACGCCTGTCTGACACGCCAGTATGAGGCGCTGCTGGAAACTGAAGGAATCAAGCTGGAGTTCACACCCGACGCGGTTAAACGCTTGGCGGAAATCGCTTTTGCGGTTAACGAAAAAACCGAGAATATCGGCGCGAGACGCCTTTATACCGTAATGGAAAAACTTCTGGAAGACGTTTCCTTCGATGCCGAGAAACATAGTGGTGATACCATCGTCATTGATGCCACATACGTAGATGTACGACTCAACAGCTTATCCCAAAGCGAGGATTTAGCCCGCTACGTACTCTAAGCAAAATCTCTGAACAGGTTCTCCATCGAGCGCTCATTTGCCACTCATTTGACAACTGAGTGGCAAACTCCGGGATTTATTCGGTGGCTCCTAATCCGGAGCTTCGTATAAAGAAAAACGCATCTCAGCCAAACGGCGCATCAGCATGCGATCTGTTATAATCCCAACCTGCGGCGTTTGCTCCAAGTCTTCACGCCGCCCATTCTGTTTTTCAAACTATACCCGTCTGCCTAAGACTGGCGCCTCATACCGGGGCGACAGGCCGATGTTACCCCAGGAGTTTTATGTCTTTCTCTATCTTCGGCCTGTCCGATGAAATCATTCGTGCCGTGACTGAATGCGGCTATACCGATCCAACCCCCATTCAGCTGCAA
>JBKJYB010000486.1:0-6107 GCA_046716045.1 Nitrosospira sp. | reverse complement strand
TCAGCTGTCCACTATTGCCCGAAAACATTTGGATTAAAACGAATAAACCAGATATTCTCCGGCATTCATTCACCTTTCACTAGCAAATCCACGGTTATCAACATGCGCTCATTCGTCATGAATATTTTGTCAGCATTCCTCGCGCTGCTTTATGGTATGAAAGGAGGCTACACACAGGTAAACGTCAAAGGTCAGTCCATACGTATCGCAGTGGATAACGCGCGGACGCTTCAACGAGCAAAAACTTATTCCATTAAGGAGCCGGATACGCTGGATTGGCTTGACAGCTTTGAGCCCAATTCGGTTTTTTTTGATTTAGGCGCGAATATCGGGCAATACTCTTTATATCCCGCCAAGAAGTTTGGCGACGCAATCCAGGTGTATGCTTTTGAGCCCCAGTGTATCAATTATTATCTGCTCAACAAGAACATATATCTAAATAAACTTGAGAAGAATGTTACCGCTTATGGCGTCGCCATATCAGGGGTCAGCGGGTTCTCCAAACTGTATATTCCGAAATTTATCGCCGGCGGAAATCGTTCGCAGTTCGGCAATGAAGATCTGAATACCATGAAAAGACCGGCCAGCCATATTCAGGGTATGTTCGGTGTAACGCTCGACGATTTATGCAGTAAGTGGGGATTGCCCTGTCCCAACTACATCAAGATAGATGTCGATGGTATCGAGATCCCCATTATTAGAGGTGCTGAAACTACGCTTAGAAATTCGGAGGTAAGATCGGTGATCGTCGAACTGGGGACCAGTGAAGAGCAGGATGAAGCAGTAAAATTGCTGGAGCAGGCAGGCTTCAAAGTTAAATTCAAAACTACCAGAAATTGGGGTGAGACCTGTTTTATATTCGAAAGAGCTTAGCTTTCGAATTCAACTTCTCGTTCTATCCCGGTTAATTGTCGTTTTGCGCAATATAGATTAGCACCAAGACAATACAGACCACGAATCGAAAAGCTGATTCCTGACCATTCCAGTCAGGTGATTGCCACATGCAGAACCATTCCCCGCCAATTACCATAAAGCCAAAAAACCAGAGGGTAAATCCGGCCGACAAGCCCAGGATAGACATAAGTTTTGCTTTATTGAATTCCGAAGCGTTGCTCTTGAGATGCCTGAGTAATTGCAGCGCGCCTGATAGACACAAGATGGCAATCAGGAATTCCCATAGAATGATGGATGTATAGGCTATGGAATGCAGAAGAGGTTCGGTAATTGCCCGAGACTTTAGAACATTCCCAGGAAAAACGGTATCCATCGACATCACATGCTGTACAAACAAGAAATTCGATTGATAATCAGAGACATTATTAAAAGCGACCATCAACGCCAGACAGCCTATCCCGGCTATCAGAAGAATTTTACTTGCCCGAATCGGTAGAAATCTTTCCATTATTTCAGATTTTACTTGTCATAGGGTGATTGATGGTACCCTTGGCCAAATGACGAATACGGCCGTTTCTCCTGTGTTTTCCCAACATCTGCTTTAGAAGCAGCTAGCCTCTACATGAATCGCCAAGCCTGTCAGTAACGCGCTCAACGGAGGACTTATTCAGAGTGTCCTTAATTGATGGGCTGGCATTTACGCGTTACTTTCGGTTTTACGCACGCCGTGGATATTAAGGGTGGCCAGCGCAATCTGAAGACCCAGAACTGCGAAGGCTTGTGCGTGCCATCCCCACGCTACCCATAAGACGTTGCTGAGAAGTGAAAGCAAAAATCCAGCGTGGCGTTTACCCTTAGTTTGAGATGTCAGCAGCCAGACAGCCAGTATGTTAATCACCATGGCCGGCCATTGTATTAGGGAAAAATAATCCATATCAGTTTATATTCCTCACAGAAATCTGGTTGATCGAAATGACGCATAATGCCTACCCCGTCCAACTGTCGGAGCTGGCAGCCTATCGGACTTAAAGGAAATCAGCTGCAAAAATGACTGGACAGGCCATATGTCGCTGCTTTTCCAACCAATAGAATAACTATCGGCCGTCAAAATCGTCAAAATCTTTCCTCGCCCAGTCACTTTTTCGCCTCGATTCTTCAAATCCGACAGGCTGCCAGGTTGAAGGATGATAGAGGTGCATGATAAGTCGGTCCGTGTGCAATCGCACATACAATAAATCGAATGTAGGACAGAATATTTTTTCAGGTGTGGAGCCAGCGAGTGGTGACAGGTTGGCACGCCGTTGAGCGACTGGCGGTGGCAGGCACTTCGTGGATTCCTCGGAAAATACAGCTCAATCCGTAAAGTTATTTCCAAGATACAGAATGGCATGACGTCGAATTATTATTGATGGCGCAGATCATGGCTACTTCAAGTAATCGTGCTTTATGGAAAGGCGCTATCAGCTTCGGTTTGGTGCATATACCCGTAGCGCTTCATTCCGCAACATCGGAGGAAGGGCTTAATTTTGACTGGCTGGACAAACGCAGCATGGACCCGGTGGGTTATAGGCGGATTAATAAAAAAACCGGTAAAGAGGTCGACAGGGAAAACATCGTCAAGGGAATTGAATATGAAGATGGCCAGTATGTCATTCTGAGCCAGGAAGAGATCTCGGCGGCTTATCCAAAGACCACGCAAACAATTGAGATCGAAACATTTGTCTCCAATACGGATATTCCTTTCCTGTACCTGGAACGACCCTATTTTGTCGCGCCGATCAATAAGGGCGCCAAAGTCTACGCCCTTCTTCGTGAAGCTCTTCGCAAGACTCAGCGTATTGGTATTGCCCGTGTGGTCATTCAGACCAAACAGCATCTGGCTGCGCTCATACCATCGGGTCCCGCTCTGGTGTTGAACCTGCTGCGCTGGGGCAATGAAATTCGCAGTTGGGAAAACTTGAATCTTCCCGCTGAAGGCATGAAGGCGGCAGCTATTACAGAAAAAGAATTGAAAATGGCCGAGCAGTTAATAAATGACATGAGTTCTATGTGGAATCCTGAAGAATATAGGGATTCCTTCAAGGATGCGATCATGAAGCTCGTGCGTCAGAAGGCTGAAACTGGCGACATCCAGTCTGTGGCCCAACCTGAGCAGGCCGAGATGTCCGGTGGCGGGGCTCAAATTCTTGACCTCACCGAATTGCTCCAGCGCAGTTTGAAAAAAGGTGGAGGCAAGGATGACGATCATGACAAAACATCAGCTAGAAAACCGGCGAAGGTGAACATAGACAACATATCAACCGGAACGGGCAGGTCACCTAGGCGCCCCGCGATGTGATATGGCACCGCGGGATTCACTCAAAGCCTACCGGGCAAAACGCAATTTTTCAATAACACCCGAACCGGGCGAAATCGGTAAAAGCGATAAGGCAAGCGAGGCGGCCTTGTCGTTTGTCGTCCAGAAACATTGGGCAACCCGGCTACATTACGACTTCAGACTGGAGCTCGGTGGAACAATGAAAAGTTGGGCGGTTCCCAGAGGACCCAGCTTCGATTCCAATGATAAGCGGATGGCAATTCATGTTGAGGACCATCCCATTTCTTACAGCAGCTTCGAGGGTCAGATCCCATCCGGACAATACGGCGCGGGTAAGGTTATCATTTGGGACAAGGGAACCTGGGTTCCTCTTGAAGATCCCCAAAAAGGTTATCATGACGGCAAGCTGAAATTTGAACTGCGCGGGTACAAACTAAAGGGCCACTGGACGCTGGTTCGCATGAAAAACAAGGAGGAGAGAAAACAGGAGCCGTGGCTGCTTATCAAAGAGAAGGATGAGTATGTTCGTTCATCAAGCGAATACAGCGTCGTGGATGAGCTGTCCGATAGCGTTGCCGGACTCGAATCTCGCCATTTTCAAAAAGCTGCCAGGCCGGTGGCCAGTGCAACGGGAAAAGGAAAAAGTGCTTCGGGTTTGCCCCAAAAAGCCGTTGAAGCTGATCTTCCCCTGAGCCTGCAGCCCCAGCTTGCAACGCTTGTAGATAGCCTTCCCGCTGATCCGGCCGAGTGGGTATACGAAATCAAGTTCGACGGTTATCGAATACTGTGCAGGATTGATGGTGGGAAGATCCAGTTGTTCACCCGTAACGGTAACGACTGGTCCCATAAGTTGCCTGATCTGGTAAAGGCAATAGGCAAAATGGGCGTAAGACGAGGGTGGCTGGATGGCGAAATCGTCGTGCCCGGCGAGAACGGCGTTCCTGACTTCCAAGCCTTGCAGAATGCCTTCGATAGTTCCCGGACGCAGGGCATCGTCTACTATCTGTTTGATATCCCGTTTTATGACGGGTACGATTTGAGGGGCGCTTCCCTTACCGAACGCCGTGCATTTCTGAAAACATTCTTTGAAAAATCGCCTCCGGATCTGGTGCGCTTCAGTGAAACCTTTGATGCCCCGGCCACTGATATTGTTGCGTCGACATGCCGCATGGGACTGGAAGGCGTTGTCGGTAAACGCAAGACTTCAACCTACGTCTCGCGCCGCTCGTCCGATTGGATAAAACTCAAGTGTGGTCAGCGACAGGAGTTTGTGATCTGTGGCTATACAGACCCGCAGGGTTCCCGGATAGGGTTAGGTTCGCTTCTGCTCGGCGTTTACGATGAAGATAAAAAGCTCCGATACGCTGGCAATGTTGGTACGGGTTTCAACGATAAGATTCTTCACAATCTTAACGCAAAGTTGGGCAAAATCGGGACAACACGTAGTCCTTTCAATAAAGCGGCCGATATCGGCAGGAAGGGCCACTGGGTTGTGCCGACGCTTGTAGCGGAGGTTTCCTTTGGCGAATGGACTCGGGACGGCCATATACGTCACTCGGTTTTTCGTGGTTTGCGCACCGACAAGAAGGCAGGGGCCATTACGCGCGAGAAGCCGGTTCATCCAGTTATAGAAAAACCTGCGAAGATGACTTCAATCCTTGCTTCTCTGCGAATCACTCATCCCGAACGCGTAATCGATCCATCCACCGGGTTTGTCAACAGCAATTTAGAATTGATACAGTTTTCCATCAAGCAGCGATTCAGAACTGATACACCCCCATTACGTTGTCATGCAATCCCTGCTCATGCCGGCAGCAACTTCTCCCGCTTCGGTTTCACCATTCCCGCGGCACACTGATGCTTGAGGCGGTAGCTCTCGCCGGCAATCGGCACGATGCGTGCGTGGTGCAGCAGGCGATCAAGCAGCGCAGCGGTCAACGTGGCGTCTTGGGCGAAAGTGGCATCCCATTGGCCGAACGGCAAATTACTGGTAACAATCAAACTGCCCTTCTCATAGCGCGCCGCGATCACCTGGAAGAACAGATTGGCCTGCTCGCGGTTCATCGGCAGATAGCCGATTTCGTCAATGATGAGCAGGCGATAGCTATTGATGGCGCGATGCATGACGCCCTTCAGTTGATTTTGCGCGTGCGCGGCGGTCAGTGTCAGCAACAGATCGGCAGCGGTGGTGAAGCGGGTCTTGATGCCGGCCTGCGCCGCCCGATAACCCAAGGCAATCGCCAAATGGGTCTTGCCCACGCCAGAGGGGCCGACGAGCACCACATTCTCATTGCGCTCGACAAAGCCCAGTCCCGCCAACTCCTCGATCGGGCTGCGCTTCACTCCTAGGGCAAATGCATAGTCGAAATCATCCAGCGTCTTGATCGCCGGGAACCCCGCCAGGCGTGTGAGCATGTTCTGCTTTCTGACATTGCGTCCCGCCGCCTCCATCTTGAGCAGCCCCTCCAGGAAGTCGCTATACGGCGTCTCCCGCTGCGCGGCATCCTGTGCCGCCACCGGGTAGGCCTGGGCCACGAACGGGAGGTTGAGCAGCTCGCACAGCGAACACATTCTTTCGTGTTGAAGGTTCATACCGTCACCCCCGGCTCATCGCGGATCGGGTCCAGTAGCCGCCCGTACACCGCCAGCGGGTGCTGTGCAGGCGACACTTGTGCAATCCGTTCGATGACCACCACTGGCCGCTGCATAAGCCTGGCAGCCACCTCACGCTGGGGACGCGCCGCAGGGATATCGCCACGCCAGGGGCTGGGCAGGCTTTGCAGACGCTCTTCTTTCAGCTGTTCAATGGGCCGCGCTTGCGTCGTGCCATGGATGCGTTGATTGGCGGCCTCTCTTAGCCAGCGGCGGACTTGGGCATTGGCGGTGACCACGTCCA
>JBKJYB010000485.1:0-21497 GCA_046716045.1 Nitrosospira sp. | reverse complement strand
TCAAATCTTGAACAGGGTGTCAATTTTTGCGGCACAGATAAAATCATTCTCGGACAGTCCATCAATGGCGTGTGTGGTGTACTCCACACGACATTTATTGTAGCCGACTGTAATGTCCGGATGGTGGTCTTCGCGATGCGAGATCCATGCGATTGCGTTGATAAAAGCCATAGTCTGATAGTAGTTATTGAAATTGTAAGTTTTTCTGATTAATTTGCTGGAAAACTCCCACCCATCAAGTTGTTCCATCAGTATCGTAATCTCCGTGGGCGAAAGCGGCGGCATGCCACCTTCACAGGGTTTGCATTGCTTGGCGGTCAGATCATTGACAACAGTATCCATTAGCGCTCCCGCTGGTTAGTGATATAAATTAAGTTGATGCCCTACGTTCAAGAAAGATGACGCAAAAATTCCAAATTTGCGACCATCTGATTCGCAGATTTTCTGCCTGTGACGTTTCGTTGCAAGACGTTGCCGCTTACTGAAATGTTTCTCCATATAATCGGCATACAATCGACTCTATGCGACATCGACATTTCTGTCGCCCGGGATCTTGAATTTTCAGTGGTACCTGAATGTCAATTATGCGCCAGGTTTTGTAGTCGCGCTATTCGCATTGCCGCAGGCGGATGCGAATCATAAAACGCCGAATGCAGAGGATCGGGAGTAAGCGTTGCGGCGTTGTCCTGGTAGAGTTTAACCAGCGCCCGTATGAGATCACTGGCGGATGCATTGTGCGCCGCATACTCGTCCGCCTCGAATTCGTGCTTGCGTGAGTACAGGCTTGCCATCGGCTGGAATAGAAAAGTGAATGCGGGCATTATCAGAAAAAATAGTAGCAACGCCATTGCGGTCGATGGTATGGAAGAAACGGAGACGCCCAATCCCTGGTAAAACCAGCCCTGCTGCATCAAGTAGCCCAGCACCCACAAGAATACCAGGCTCATGGCAAACGTCCACAGGATACGTTTAATAACGTGACGGCGTTTGAAATGTCCCAATTCATGCGCCAATACTGCTTCAATCTCAGATCCGTCCAGGCGAGAGAGCAAGGTATCAAAGAAAACGATCCGCTTGGTTTTGCCGAAGCCGGTGAAGTATGCGTTGCCATGATTGCTACGGCGCGAGCCATCCATCACGAAAAGACCGCTGGACTTGAAGCCGCATTTCCGCATTAGCTGCTCAATGCGCGCCTTAAGCGAAGCATCTTCAAGCGGCGTGAATTTATTGAACAGGGGTGCGATCCAGGTGGGGTAAATAGCCAGAACCGCCAGATTGAAGCCCATCCAGGCGAGCCAGACATATACCCACCAGTTTGTACCCATTTTTTCCATCAGCCACAGAACGCCAAGTAGCAATGGTATGCCCAATAGCATTCCCAGCGCGGTCCGGCTGGCGAGATCCTTCAGGAACATGCGAGGTGTCATTTTGTTGAAGCCGAATTGCTGTTCGATAACAAAGGTTCGATAATAGCTTATGGGGATTCCCGCCAGGCTCATCAGCAGCATGGCGCTAATGACGAGTGCCATGCCATGAGCGAGCGGATCGTTCAACCAGCCCGACCAGAACGCGGTCAGCGCATTCAGTCCGCCCCCCACGGTAAATATCAGTAATAGCGTTGTTTCCAGCAATATGCTGGCGTAACCCAGGCGAGTCTTTGCACACGTGTAGTCCGCCGCTTTTTGATGTGCTTCAAGATTGATCTGGGAAGAAAAATTCGCCGGCACACTACTACGATGGGCGAGGACATGATGGATCTGCCGCGTTGCCAGCCACATCCGCGCACAGAACGTGAGTAGTAGAGCAACGAGAAATACGGCTGTAAAAGTTTGCATAGTTTGCGAGTGATACAATTGATGAGCCTGACGAAAGGTGACGGGCCAGCATCAATATGACACAATTACAGATTGAAAATTCAGGAAATTGGTTCAATTATGGCACAAGATAGCAATAACCTCATCTGGATAGATATGGAAATGAGCGGGTTGAGCCCGGACAATGATCGCATCATCGAAGTCGCTCTGGTAGTCACTGATTCTCAACTGAATGTGGTGGCTGAAGCTCCGGTATTGGTGGTGTCCCAGCCGGAAGCGGTACTGGATGGAATGGACAGCTGGAATAAATCCACGCACGCCAAATCCGGTCTGATTGACAAGGTCAAGACATCCAGGCTGAATGAGGCCGAGGTGGAAGCGCGCATGATCACATTTCTGCAGGAGCATATCGCATCTGGGGTTTCACCCATGTGCGGTAATTCTATCTGCCAGGACCGTCGTTTTCTGGCACGCTGGATGCCACTACTGGAAGCCTATTTTCATTATCGCAATCTCGACGTGAGCACCTTGAAGGAGTTGGTAAAACGTTGGAAGCCGGAGATCGCGGCGGGGCTGATCAAGCAATGCAAGCATGAAGCACTGGCGGATATTTATGATTCCATTACCGAGATGAAATATTATCGCGAACATTTTATTAAAATAGAATAAACGCGATCTCCGGGTCGAGATAACTTTTTCCCAACTCTTTCAAGGAAAATTACGCATGTCCTCCGGCACCGCTTTCACGATCGCTGTCAATCCAAAAATCCCCCCTCGTCTGGTGCGCCTTGAGGAACTGGCCAACGATCTCTGGTATAGCTGGGATCGTTCCACGCGCTCGCTGTTTTCCCGCCTGCATCCCGGTCTTTGGGGAGCGGTGGGGCATAATCCGAAGGCTTTTCTCAAGCGCGTGGACGAGTCGATATTGCTGAAAGCAGTGGAAGATCCGGTGTTTATGGCTAATTACAACAGCATAATATCCGCCTATGATTCCTATCAGTCCGGGCCGGTACGGCGCGACAGTGACGGAGGTCTTCAGCCAGATGATCAGGTGGCGTACTTTTGTTTCGAGTTCGGGTTCCACGAGAGTTTTCCGATTTATTCCGGTGGTCTTGGCATCCTGGCTGGCGACCACTGCAAGGCGGCGAGTGACTTGCGCTTGCCATTGATCGGTGTCGGGTTACTCTATCGTCAGGGATACTTCTTCCAGACCATCGATAATCAGGGGAATCAGCAAGTCACGTATACCGACTCGGATTTCGAGGACCTGCCGGTAGTGCCCGTATTGCATGAGAACGGTTCGGAAGTACGCATCGAAGTGGGATTACCGCACCGCACGGTGGTGGTGAAGGTCTGGCGGGCAAAAATCGGTCACGTCACGCTCTATTTGCTTGATACCGATCTGCCGGAAAATTCGATGGACGATCGCGATATCACCCATCAACTCTACGGTGGCGACAGGATCATGCGCGTCGAGCAGGAAATTATACTAGGCGTAGGTGGCGCTCGTGCATTGCGAGAAATCGGAATAACACCGACGGTATGGCATATCAACGAAGGTCATGCGGCATTCATGATGCTGGAACGCATGCGTGATCTGGTGCAAAAGCACGGTCTGGATTTTGCGGGCGCGCTGGAGGCGGTTGCGGCAAATACGGTGTTCACTACCCATACCGCGGTACCGGCGGGACATGATTATTTTAGCAATGATATGATATCAACATATTTTGAGGAATTTTGTCAGGATCTCAAGATCACTCGCGAGGAGCTTATCTCATTGGGCCGGGTACCAGGCAGCAACGATTTCAACATGACAGCCCTCGCTATTCACGGTTCGCGTTTTCACAATGGCGTAAGCAAGATACACGGCAACGTATCGGCACGCATCTGCAAAGATTTATGGGCTCAGATCGAGCCGGAAGAAAATCCGATGGCCTACATCACGAACGGGGTTCATGTATCTACTTTTCTGGCGCAGGAATGGTCCGATTTATTCGACCGCTATCTCGGCTATGAGTGGCGCACCAATATAACCGATCCTGAATATTGGTCGCGTATAGAGGCTATCCCTGATCATTTGTTCTGGAGCGTGCGGCAAACGCTGAAATCGCAAATGCTCTATGGCATACGTGCCCGTCTCGCCTCGCAAAATTTGCGCAATCATAGTTCTGAAGCGCATCTTGACCGGTTGCTCAGATTCACCGACCCTATTAATCCAAATATTCTGACACTCGGCTTTGCCCGCCGCTTTGCCACTTACAAACGTGCTGCGTTGCTGTTCGAAGATCTTGACTGGCTGCGCAGAATTGTGGTTCATCAAGAACGTCCGGTGTTGATAGTCTTTGCCGGTAAGGCGCATCCCGCTGATGTGCCGGGGCAGGATTTGATCCGGCGCGTCAGTCAGATTGCGCAGCTTCCCGAATTCGAGGGGCAGCTTCTGCTGATCGAGGGCTACGATCTCCGCCTTGCCCGCCGGCTGGTGGCGGGGGTGGATGTGTGGCTTAACAGCCCGGTATATCCACTGGAAGCAAGCGGCACCTCGGGAATGAAAGCGGGTATAAACGGGACGATCAACCTGAGTGTCCTCGACGGCTGGTGGGGAGAAGGCTATGACGGCAAGAATGGCTGGGCAATCAAGCCTGGGCCGGAGAACATGGCTCCGTCGTTGCGCGACAAGGAAGAGAGCAGGGATTTCTACGAAACACTACAGGATCATGTAGTGCCTCTCTATTACAACCGCGATAAGTTCGGTTACTCGCCAGGGTGGGTGAAAATGGCCAAAAATTCGATGATTTCGCTGCTGCCGCGATACAACGCCGCACGCATGGTTGGCGAGTACGCCAAAAATTTTTATGTGCCAGCCAGCAGGCAGGGTGCGCTTTACGCCGATAAAGATTTCAGCGGCGCAAAAAAAATCGCCGCCTGGAAGGCTTTTGTGAGAAAGGCGTGGCGTGGCGTATCGATCCGACGGTTGGACACGCCAGGCAAGCGCATCAGTTTTGGCGATGCGCTGCACTTCGATGTCGTGGTGAGACTGAACGGCTTGCAACCTGAGGATGTCATGGTGGAATTGCTGATTTGCCGTCAGTTAAAGAAGAACAAGCTGTGCGATTTCAAACATTTCAAGTTTGAGTTTTCCGGTATCGAAGAATCGGGTGAGCATCAGTTTACGTTGAATCTTACTCCGGAATTATGCGGAAAACTGGAATACTACATGCGTGTTTATCCATCTCATCCATTACTGACGCACCCATTTGAAATGGGTATGATGGTCTGGCTATGATCTTGTCAAATTCCGGTCTGAAAATTGAATAAAAATCGGGGCACTACGATCCTGACTGAATCAGGATAGCAGCGACAGGTAGATTTTCCGGTAGGCAGCGGCGCTGGAGCGCCAACTGAAATCTTTGACCATGCCATTTCTCATTAAGCGGTACCAGACAGATTTATTATTGTAGGCAACGGTGACACGCCGGATAGCGCCAAGAAAACTATCGGCGGTCATATCGGAAAATAAAAAGCCGCTGGCGCTTCCGTCAGCCAGAGTTGCAGGTGTGTAATCGACCACCGTATCAATAAGTCCCCCGGTCGCATGCACCAGTGGGGGTGTCCCATAGCGTTGGCTGTACATCTGATTCAGGCCGCAAGGCTCGAAGCGGGAGGGCATCAGGAAGCTATCCACACCAGCTTCGATCAAGTGTGAGAGTTTTTCATCAAAGCCAATACGTACCGCGATTTTTCCGGGATGATTTTTCGCCAACACTGCCAATGCCTGCTCCAGCATGGCTTCGCCACTTCCCAGAATAGCCAGTTGCGCCGGCATTCCGGTCAATTGTGCAGCTACCTGAAGTAACAGATCGTAACCTTTTTGGTAAGTGAGGCGGCTTACAGCCCCGAACAGCGGAATGCCGGGATCGACAGCCAATCCCAGCGATTGTTGCAACGCCCGTTTGTTGGCGGCTTTGGCGGCGAGTTTGCCGACGGTGTAATTCCGTGAAAGATCGGGATCGGTGGCGGGATCCCATTCGGTGGTATCGATGCCATTGACGATGCCGCTGATATGCTTGCGGCGTGCCGACAGCAAACCCTGCATGCCGAAACCCAGCGGTTCCGTCTGGATTTCTCTGGCATAAGTGGGACTCACGGTGGCGATGTGATCGGAATAATAGAGCCCAGCCTTGAGAAACGACATACCACCGTAATATTCGGTGCCGTTTATGTGAAAGCTGGCGGCGGGCAATCCCAATTGAGCTACGGTGTCAGCGGGAAACACGCCCTGGAACGCGAGATTATGTATCGCCATCAGGGAAGCCGCTTTTTCGCCTTGATGAAAATGCAGATATGCCGGCACGAGACCGCTTTGCCAATCGTTGCAGTGGGCGACGTGTGGACGCCAGGCGAGCGGACTGGCATCGCTCGCCAGAATTGCGCCGATTTTTGAGAGAAGACCGAAACGCAACGCGTTATCCGGCCAATTGTGACCGGCCGCATTCACATAGGGACTACCTTCTCGCCGGTAGAGGATGGGGCAATCAATGATAAATACGGGAACGCTTGCGGACGCGCGCAACGGTAGCCTTGCGGACAGCAATATCGATGACGGGAATGGAGGCTGAGCGGTGAACTCCGCGATTTTGCGTTTGTATTTGAGCCCCTCCAGTACTTGAGGATAGCCTGGGATAAGTAGACGAGCGTCTATCTTGAGTTCCCGCAATGCGGCCGGCAGCGCCGCGCTCACATCACCTAGACCGCCGGTTTTGAGTAGGGGATAGACTTCCGGCGTGATGAACAGAACGCCGGGAAGGGAATTTGAGAGAGCAATCGCCATGAGTGAGCCGTTGATTTTTGCCCGCTCTACGGGGATTCGAGTGTGATAGCGTAACTTCGCCAGGTAAATTCACACCTCATCCGTTAATACCACAATGTCACGCGAGTTTTCAAGCGAAAGAATAATTCCCGCGAGCGGTGGTAGCATGATAACAATGGAATCCGGCAGCCCCATCCATGGCTGGCCCGATGTATGGATCTTCCCCATATTGCCCAGATTACTGCCACCGTAGTGTGAAGAATCGCTGTTGAATATCTCATGATAAGCTCCTCGGGAAGGAACCCCGATACGGTAATCAGCTCGCGGTACTGGCGTGAAATTGAGAATGACCAGCACGAATGACCCGTCGCATGCGCGCCGGAGATAACTGATGACAGAGTTATCGGCATCGTGGCAGTCTATCCAGGCAAAACCTTCCGGTAAAAAGTCGAGTTGATGTAACGCGGGAACACTGCTGTACAGATGATTGAGGTCGCGCAACGCCGCCTGTACACCACTGTGCTGCCCATAATTCAGTTGATACCAGTCCAATTCCCGGCTGGCGTTCCATTCACGCCCTTGAGCAAATTCGTTGCCCATGAAATTGAGTTTCTTGCCGGGATAAGTCATTTGATAACTGAATAACAGGCGCAGGTTTGCGAATTGCTGCCACGCGTCACCTGGCATTTTGCCCAGCAGAGAGCCTTTGCCATGCACCGCTTCATCATGTGAAAACGGCAATACAAAATTTTCGGTGTATGCATATAGCTGACCGAAAGTAAGCCGGTCATGGTGAAAACGCCGGTGTACCGGATTCTCGAGCATGTAAGAAAGTGTGTCGTTCATCCAGCCCATGTTCCATTTCATCGAGAATCCCAGACCGCCAACATAGGTGGGGCGGGATACAGCTGGCCACGCGGTGGATTCCTCAGCCAGTGTCAAGGCACCCGGGAACTCTTCGTGCACCATGACGTTCAGTTCACGTAGGAAATCTATCGCCTCCAGGTTTTCCCTGCCGCCATATCGATTGGGCAGCCATTCGCCCGGATGGCGGGAATAATCCAGATAGAGCATGGACGCAACAGCATCCACACGCAACCCGTCAAAATGAAATTCCGATAACCAGTAATGGGCGCTGGACAGTAGAAACGATTTCACTTCGTTACGCCCGAAATTAAAAATGTATGTGCCCCAATCCTGGTGCAGGCCCACACGCGGATCTTCATGTTCATACAAGGCGGTGCCATCAAATCGCGACAGAGCGAATGCATCTTGCGGAAAGTGCGCCGGCACCCAGTCGAGGAAAACACCGATGCCTGCCTGATGACAGGTGTCGACAAAATACTTCAAATCATCCGGTGAACCGTGGCGGCTGGTAGCGGCGAAATAGCCAGTTGTCTGGTAACCCCAGGATTCATCGAGTGGATGCTCCGAAACGGGTAGTAACTCTATGTGGGTATAGCCCATTTCGCGTACATAAGAAATCAGATGCTGCGCAAGTTCACGGTAAGAATAAAAGCGTCCGTCCGGATGCCGCTTCCACGATCCGGCGTGAATTTCGTAAATATTCAAAGGTGCCCGCAGCCAGTCCCATGCCGCACGGTTTTCCATCCAGCCAGAATCCTGCCAGGCTATTTCACCGTCACCGGGCGTGCGAGCGGCATTGTTGGGCCGTAACTCGTAATGCGTGGCATAAGGGTCTGTCTTGAGAAGAATTTCACCGCTGTTGCGGTTGCGTATTTCATATTTGTAGAGCGATCCCGGCGGAAGGCCGGGTATAAATAATTCCCATACACCGCTGGAGCCATGAACCGCCATCGGATGTACTCGCCCATTCCATCGGTTGAAACTCCCCACCACGCTGACTCGCTCGGCATTGGGTGCCCATACCGAGAAAAGTACACCAGCAATGCCGCTGAGTTCCATGGCATGAGAGCCCAGCGTGCGATAAGCCTGCCATAGTCGACCTTCGTTGAAAAGATACAAGTCATGATCGGAAATTCGCGGCGGGAAAGCATAGGCGTCATAGGTTTCATATACTATTGCTCTCGGTGCCGCGTTGCCATCCCCGATACGCAAGAGATAGGGCATGTCCGGCAAGGCTGCGCCGCGCCATTCAAAAACTCCAGCGGAATGGACTCGCGCCATTGGCTCGAATCCGCCTGCGATATTGATCCACACATTTGTGGCATGGGGATAAAACGCGCGTACGAGGCTGTAATCTTGCTCTCTGCGAGCGCCGAGATAGGCGAAAGGATCGTGCAGCCGCGCGGCCAATAGTGCCTCCAGCAATGGGTTGACCCCAGGGGGAATGCCGGGTTTCATATGATTAGGGTTCATGTTGGGATTATAGCTCGCTTGCGCGCGGCTATGAATTAAGATCAGTCAATGCCCACGGGAGACATCACCACCGCAATAAGGTGCACGGGCAGAAAAGAAGTGGTATAAACATAATCCGGATGTTTCATAAATTGACGCGCGTCCTCGCTGGTCTTTTGTTTCGTATGGAAATTTTGTTCAGTTGGGCGTATGAATAACTACGCCACTCTTTCACAAAATCTCCCTACAAAACAAAATCCTGCGCAATCATCACGCGAATTTATGAAACATCCGGGATAAAAACATGCGGAGGACTATCCGATGAAACAAGAGGCCGATTTACGTTTTCATAGCCAGATTACGCGCAATTCGATCGCGTTGATACTGGCGGGCGGGCGCGGCAGCCGCTTACGGCAACTCACCGATTGGCGCGCCAAGCCCGCGGTACCCTTCGGTGGCAAGTTCCGCATCATTGATTTTCCCCTCTCAAATTGTGTTAATTCCGGCATTCGCCGTATTGGCGTCGCCACCCAGTACAAGGCACAGAGTCTTATTAGCCATATTCAGCACGGATGGGGTTTTCTCGACGGACGCTTCAAGGAATTCGTCGAACTGCTGCCGGCTCAGCAGCGAATCGAGGAAACCTGGTACCAGGGAACCGCCGATGCCGTGTACCAGAACATCGATATCCTCCGCCGTCACGATCCTCAGTACGTGCTGATCCTGGGTGGTGATCATGTTTACAAGATGGACTATAGCAAATTGCTGGCTGATCACGTGGAGAAGTCCGCAGACATGACGGTGGCATGTATCGACATTCCGGTGGCCGAAGCGGGTGCATTCGGCGTCATGAGTGTCAACGATGATTGGCGTGTCACCAGTTTTGCGGAAAAACCCACGGACCCCACGCACATTCCGGGGCAGCCTGGGCAGGTGCTTGCGAGTATGGGCATTTATGTGTTCAATGCATCGTTTCTTTTTGAGCAATTGATTCATGACCATGATGAACGGCGCTCGTCCCATGATTTTGGCAAAGATCTGATTCCGTATCTTGTGCCTCGTCACCGCGTATTCGCTCACCGTTTTTTTGACAGTTGCGTCAACATGGCGTCCGGTGTGCCCTACTGGCGAGACGTGGGTACCATCGATGCTTACTGGGAGGCCAATCTTGATCTTACTCACGTGACGCCGGATCTCAATCTGTATGATGAGGACTGGCCGATCTGGACCCATCAGGAACAGTTGCCGCCCGCCAAGTTTGTGTTCGATGACGATGACCGGAGAGGCCAGGCACTCGACTCGATGGTTTCCGGCGGGTGCATCATCAGTGGTTCAACGGTGCGCCGCTCACTGTTATTTTCCAATGTACAAGTACGCAGCTACAGCAGTATCGAGGACTCGGTGATATTACCCAATGTGGATATCGGCCGGAACGTGAGCCTGAGGCGGGTAGTAGTGGACAAGAATTGTATAATCCCCCCCGGCCTGATGGCGGGATTCGATCCGGTGGAAGACCGTAAGCGATTCCATGTCACTGAAAACGGCGTCACGCTGATTACCCCGGAGATGCTGAACCAGAAAACGCATTTTATCAGGTAATTAATGGATGAGCACTAAGAAGTCTCTGAATAAATCTCCTGCGGGTCGCGGAAAAATCGGGCGCTCACCGCGTTGCACGCCTTGGCATCGTAGACCATACAGTCTTTGCGGTTCACCTTGTGAAGCTTTCCGGCTATGTTTGCAACGCGCTCACATAGGACCTTATTCAGGGGTTTAAGAAGTCAGGAATGGAAAATATGAATAATTTATGACACGTGAGCTGTCGAATCAGGTCTATATTGAAATGCAACCAATAAATTTTGTCCTGCTGTGGCACATGCACCAACCGGATTATCGCAATTACGAGACGGGCGAATTCATGCTGCCGTGGGTGTATCTGCACGCCATCAAGGATTATACCGATATGGTATGTCATTTCGAAGCGCACCCTTCGATGAAGGCGGTTGTGAATTTTGTGCCGGTGCTGCTGGATCAACTGGAGGACTATGCCGCGCAGTTCGCCATGGGAGAGATACGGGACCCGCTGTTGCGTTTGCTGGCGATGCCTGACCTGGAGCAGGCTTCCACCAGTGATCGCCTACGCGTGTTCGATAGTTGTTTTCGCAGCAATCATGTAACGATGATGCAGCCGTACCCGGCATATAAGCGTCTGTATGATATGCATGAGACGTTGCGGGGATACGGTGAGGCTGAACTGGCCTATCTTTCCGCCCAGTACTTGGCGGACTTGCTGGTATGGTATCACCTGGCGTGGACCGGCGAGAGTGTGCGCAGGACGAATGAGACTGTAGTGCGATTGATGACGCAAGGCGGGAGTTTCAGCCATGCCGACCGGATGCAATTGCTCAATCTGATTGGGGAGTTGATACAGGGGTTGATTCCGCGCTACCGCAAGCTGGCTGAGTCGGGTCAGATCGAATTATCCACCACGCCGCATTACCATCCGCTCGCACCGCTATTAATCGACTTTTCCTCCGCTCGCGACAGTATGCCCCATGCGAATTTGCCAGTGGAGCCCGCTTACCCTGGAGGGAGGGGCCGCGTCGCGTTTCATCTGGCATCAGCCATCGAGAGTCATACGCGACGCTTCGGCATGCGCCCCGGTGGCGTATGGCCGGCGGAAGGTGCCGTATCCACGCCACTCCTGGAAATCACGGCGGAACATGATTGCCAATGGAGCGCCAGCGGCGAAGCCGTGCTGGCCAATAGTCTGCGCCACTCCTACCCAGACCAGCACCTGCCGGAGCGAGGCCGTTATCTCTATCGTCCCTATCGGATACAGGGTAAGGCCGATAGCGTTACCTGCTTCTTCCGCGATGAGAAACTATCCGACATGATCGGCTTCGAGTATGCAAAATGGTTTGGGCGCGATGCCGCCGAGCATTTGGTGCACTCCCTTGAAGACATCGGTCGAAATGCGCTACCTGGAGAGAATCCGGTGGTGAGTGTGATTCTGGACGGCGAAAATGCGTGGGAGTACTATCCCTACAATGGCTACTATTTCCTCAATGATCTCTATGAAATTCTTGCAAACCATGCTTCGATTCATGTCACCACTTACCGTGACTATATTGCATCAATGAAGCATATCGATACCGCCGTTCTGCCGGTATTGGCGGCGGGTAGTTGGGTATACGGGACGTTTTCCACCTGGATTGGCGACCGGGACAAGAATCATGCCTGGGATTTGCTATGTGCCGCAAAGCATAGCTACGATCTGGTAATGCAAAGCGGACGATTGACCAACGAGGAAAAGGTCAAAGCCGAGCAGCAGTTGGCTTCCTGCGAAAGTTCAGACTGGTTCTGGTGGTTAGGCGATTATAATCCACCGTATGTGGTATCGAGCTTCGACCGGTTATTCCGCGATAACCTGGCCAATCTTTACTGTCTGCTATAGCTGCCGGTGCCGGTAATAGTACTCCAACCCATCAGTCAAAGTGGCGGGATTTCCGAGTCTGGCAGTGGGACTCCCGAGTCTGCCGGCGTGATGCGGCGCGCGTCTTGAGATGGAGTTACCCCAATCTCTTTGTTTCAAATACAGCAATTTTATTGCTGAAGCAATCTCAGAAGCGGAATTTCAGTCATATTTGGCAAGAATGGACGTTCCAGCGGCATGGATATAAACATAAAAAAATAACGCCAGGCAGCGGTGACATTACGCTCGCGGGCATCCGTATAAATCCGTGGCAAAAATTTTTCCCCCGAGGATAACTCGATGTCCCAACCCGTCTCCCTGCTTTTCGGCGTTCATGCTCACCAGCCCGTCGGTAATTTTCCAGAAGTGCTGGCTGATGCACATCTGCGCTGTTATCAACCCTTCCTGCATGTGCTTTATCGCTATCCGGATTTCTGTTTCGCGATGCATATTTCCGGCTGGCTATTGGATTATCTGATTGATAGTTATCCCGAAGACATGGAGTTGTTGCGCGAGATGGTGACACGTGGACAGGTTGAGCTGTTCGGCGCGGGTGACACCGAGCCCGTATTGGCGGCAATTCCCAACCGTGATCGTATCGGACAAATTCAGACATTCTCCGACAAGCTGGAAATGAAGCTGGGACGGCGCCCTCAAGGGGCGTGGCTGACAGAACGCGTATGGGAGGCGACGGTGGTTCCGGCGTTGGCTGATTGCGGCATCCGCTACGTGATCGTGGATGATTATCATTTTCTCTGCGCAGGTAAAGCTGCGACGGAATTGGATGGCTACTTCACCACCGAGGAGGACGGGCGTAAGCTTGATCTTTTTCCCATCTCGGAAACATTGCGTTACAAATTGCCGTTTTCTCCGGCCGATGAAGTTGTGGCGTACATCGAGTCGCTCGCTGAAAACAGCGCAGCGGGCGGTGGCAGTGCGGCGATTTATTTTGATGACATCGAAAAATTCGGTATCTGGCCGGAAACTTACCAATGGGTATATGAGAAGGCGTGGCTCGACAAATTCGTTCAGGGTGTTCTGGCCTCCTCCAGAATTCGTACCCGGCACTACCGCGACTATCATAGCGATGGAAGAACCCGCGGTATCGTGTATTTACCCACCACCTCATATATCGAAATGAACGAGTGGACACTGCCT
Organism: Nitrosospira sp.; assembly: GCA_046716045.1. Taxonomy (GTDB): domain Bacteria; phylum Pseudomonadota; class Gammaproteobacteria; order Burkholderiales; family Nitrosomonadaceae; genus Nitrosospira. Next base: position 7,924 of record JBKJYB010000485.1, on the reverse strand, counting down.
GCCCAACCCGCCAACATCTATGCTGATCTGGTACGGCAGGCTAAAACAGCGGGCTGGTATGAGCGCCACAAGGCGTTTCTGCGCGGGGGCATCTGGAAAAATTTCTTTTCCCGCTATCCTGAGTCCAACTGGATGCACAAACGCATGCTAGGCCTTTCCGCACGGCTGGCAGCCCTGCCGGAGGGACAAGGCAGCGTCGTAATGAAGCACAAACTTTATGAGTCCCAAGCTAACGATGCCTATTGGCATGGTTTATTTGGCGGCTTGTATTTGCCTCATTTGCGGCGTGCGGTATACAAGGCGATCGTCGAACTGGAAGCGATGCTCGATGCGTGCATCCCGCGTCTCCCCCAGTTCGTGGAAGATACCGATCTTGACGGCATGGACGAAATGTATTTACAGAACGGCGTGATCCAGGCAGTGCTGAAACTGGATGGCGGCGGCGCTGTTTGCGAGCTTGATTCCTATACGTTGAAGCATAATTTTGGCGATACATTGCAGCGCCAGGCTGAACATTATCATCATAGGATTCATCAGAGCGAGAATAGCGCACACGGGCACAGCGGTGCGGGAATCGCCTCAGCGCATGACCGGATCAGTTTCAAGCATAAGATAGATGCTGTAGACATGGAAGCGGATGACCATGCGCGGGGACTGTTCGTGGATCGTTTGAATGGTGTGTTTGTGAACTATCAGCATGAGCCATCCACCGTCGATGGAGCATGCTTCCGGGCGGATGTGTTTCCGCTGCACATTAAAAAAAGTTTTGATCTTACAGATAACCGGCTGCTTGTGTCATACCATTTTGCGGGTGAAGTCGACGGCGTGTTCAGCACGGAGATCAATCTCGCCATGCCGAGTTGCGACGGCTGGAGCGGACGCTACATTCATCAGGGTCAAATTCCCGGTGGTTTCGGTCAATTGCTTGAATTGTCCACTATGACCGATCTGACACTGGATGACGATGAGCTGGCTGGAAGTGTTGGGCTGAATGTTTCATCTCCAGCGGCATTGCGTGCGCAACCCCATTATTCCGTGTCACAGTCAGAAGGTGGATTCGAGAAAATCATGCAGGCTGTGACGCTGCAATTGGAGTGGCCGCTCAGAGTAGGACAATTGATTATTACTTTGGAGTTCAATACAAAGAAAGCGTCATACTTGGCACCCCACGCTTAAAAGTGTAGCCGCGATGACGCTGATCGAGTCTCATCCCAACGCTTAAACCTTGGTAATAGCGTGGCTATCGGCCGTAGAGCCGGGTGATAGAGTTTAGTGGTGTCCATAAAATTTCTGGTAAAATTGCGGATTCTCAAAGAGCCAAGCAAGGACTCGTCATGACTTATGTGGTAACTGAAAGCTGTATCAAATGCAAATACACTGATTGCGTAGATGTGTGCCCGGTGGACTGCTTTCGCGAGGGGCCTAATTTTCTGGTGATCGATCCGGACGAATGCATAGATTGCACCTTATGCGTAGCAGAGTGTCCAGTAGAGGCGATTTTCGCCGAGGACGATGTGCCGACGGATCAGCAGCATTTCATAACACTTAACTCTGAATTATCAAAGGACTGGAAACCCATCATTGAGAAGAAAGACGCTCCGGCCGATGCTGATGATTGGGCAAAGGTGACAGGCAAGCTGGATAAACTGGAACGCTGATCCGGCAGCGGTCGCTTGTCACCGCATGTTTTCCATTCTGAATTTTCCACAAGCTCCTCTCAGCGACATTTTCACGGACCTTGCCGCCGGCCTGAAAGCCGGCGTTACGGTGATTACTCCTAATCGACGCCTTGCGATCGCGCTTAAACGCGAGTTCGATGAGGTGCGGGCCGGCCGGGGAATCACCGTTTGGGGTTCAGCGGATATCCTGCCGTTTCCGGCGTTCATTGAGCGTCTCTACGAAGATGCACTTTATTCGGGGCAGGCGCCTGAATTGCCGACGCTTCTCACCCCCGCTCAGGAACAAGTCTTGTGGGAGCATGCCATTAGCCGTTCAGATACGGGCGCGGCCTTGCTTGCCATCGGGGCAGCCGCGCGGCTTGCCAGCGAAGCATGGCAGCTCATCCATGCATGGCATCTCGTTGCGGCGCTCAAGCGTTTCTCGCTCAATGAAGATTGCACGGCATTTCAGGACTGGTCCCGGTACTACGAGAAAACAACCGGTCGTGCACGTCAGATCGACCGCGCGCGCCTTTGCGACCTGGTAAATGAATTATGCAAGCACGCGGTGGTCGGCAAACCGGAGCGCCTGGTTTGCTACGGTTTCGATATCGTTACACCACAGCAGGCGGCGTTACTGATCAGGCTCGAGGAGACGGGTTGTGAAGTGATGCTGGCGCGGCCGCAGTCGCAATTTCAGCCGCGCGGCGGCAACGCGCGGCGCGTTGCATGTGATAACAGCGATGACGAGATTCATCGCGCGGCGGTGTGGGCACGGGCGCGAATCGAGGCGGATAGCGCGGCAAGCATTGGTGTTGTTGTTCCCGAATTCTCAAAGTATCGTAGCGCAATCACGCGTATTTTCAGTTCCGTGATGGAGCCGGATATTGAGCAATCGTTGCCGGGCGCCGCCAGACGCATACTCCCTTTCAATGCATCGCTCGGCATAGCTCTGAGTGCCTATCCACTCGTAAGCGCAGCGTTTCTGATACTCGAACTCGGTGGACGGGAAATTGAGTTCGAGCGCGCAAGCCTTTTACTTCGATCGCCGTTTCTCGGCGGCGCTGAAACTGAAATGGTCAATCGCGCGCGACTCGATGCGCAGCTGCGCAAGCGCGCTGAGCCTATGATTACGCTAGAACGGCTGCTTGTCCTGATCGAGCGCGAACACGGGGAGGCAAGCTGCCCGGTTCTGATGCGGAGGCTCTCTGCCCTGGTGGAATTTCGCAAGGTAAAGCTATTTGATCTGCAAACACCCTCGGCATTGACGAGAGTGTTTTCTGAGATCCTGCGGATTGCCGGTTTTCCTGGCGAGCGTGCCCTGGATTCATCCGAGTATCAGGCACTGGAAAAATGGCATGAAGTTCTTGCCGGTTTTGCTACGCTCGGCTGTGTCGTATCGCGCATGGAGTATAGCGACGGGGTATCGCGTCTCCACCGCATGGCAGCGGAGGCGCAGTTCCAGCCCGAGACGCCTGACGTTCCGATCCAGATACTTGGCGTGTTCGAGGCTGCGGGCATGGAATTCGATTATCTTTGGGTAATGGGGTTGTCCGATAACGTATGGCCAATGCAGCCCAGCCCGAATCCGTTTCTGCCGATCGAATTACAGCGAGCGGCGAAATTGCCGCGGGGCTCCGCAGTTGCGTCACTGGAACTTGCGCAGCGGCTTACCGATGCGTGGTTGTTGAGCGCGGATGAGATTATCCTCAGTCATCCGCGGCACGGTGATGATCGCGATGCCCGCGAACTTGCGCCCAGTCCGCTGATCGCACACCTTGCCGGCCGCGAACTTGTGTTGCCTGTTTACGCAAGCCACCGCGATCTGATTCATGGCGCAGGCCGGCTTGAGCACATAAATGATGACAAAGCACCGGCACTCGATCAGGCGCTTACCAGGATAAGCGGCGGTGTCAGCGGCGGCACGGCAGTGATAAAAGATCATGCCGCTTGCCCATTTCGCGCCCTGGCGGTGCATCGATTTGGTGCGGAAAGTACGAAAACTCCTCACACGGGTCTTGATGCAATGGAGCGAGGTATATTGGTGCACCATGTACTCGCGCAAGCATGGAGTGAGCTCAAGACCAAAAGTGCGCTGGATACCATCAGCGATGACGATCTTGAATCAATGCTCGTTCATGCCGCGGATGAGGCGATCGCACGTATCCATCGGGACCGTCCAACCACGCTTTCGGGGCGTTTCGCGGAGATTGAGCAGCGGCGTCTGGTGCGGCTGGCACGTGAATGGCTTAACGAAGAGAGAGCGCGTGGCGATTACGCAGTCATCGCTATCGAAGACAAGCGCAGCATCGAGATCGGCGGGCTCAGATTGTCGACGTGCCTCGACCGCGTAGACGAATTTGGCGATGGACGCCGCATCATCATCGACTATAAGACTCGGGCGCCATCCGTGAGTACCATGCTTGGCGATCGTCCAGAGGAGCCGCAATTGCCATTGTATCTAGTCACCGCCGAGCCGGATGCCAAAGCGGTTGCGTTTGCGCAGGTCAAGACGGGTGACATGCGGTTCGCCGCCCTTGTACGCGATAGTGATTTGCTGCCTGGGGTGAAGACGCTTTCCGAATCGCGCCTGGGTCAGCGGTACGGCTCATGGGAGGAACTGGTTGCCGCCTGGCGCACCGATCTTACTCGCATCGCTGTCAGTTTCTCCAGCGGGGATGCTCACGTCGATCCCAAAAAATTTCCGCATACTTGCCGCAACTGTGACTTGCAATCCTTCTGCCGTATTGATGAGCGAATGGAGCGCACATTTATCGGGCGGGGAGACGAGGAGTGAGTACTACTTCAACTGCGCCCGATATACCGGATTTTTCCGAGCGCCGTCGTGTGCTCAACCCCGAATATTCCTTTATTGTTCAGGCGCCCGCCGGGTCGGGTAAGACCGGGCTTCTGATTCAGCGTTACCTCGCACTGCTTGCATGTGCCGATGAGCCGGAAGAGATCGTCGCGATTACGTTTACCCGGAAAGCCGCGGCGGAGATGCGCGAACGCGTAGTGGCGGCGCTTGTGAAGAGCGGAAACACACCTGATTCCGCTAAGATCTCTGAAACCTCTGAAACCCCTGAAACCGGCCACCAAAAACTTACTCGCGAGCTTGCTGATGCTGTCTTGCGGCGGGACAGGCAAGCTGACTGGCATGTTATCGAAAATCCGGCACGATTGCGCATTCAGACTCTCGATTCGTTGTGCGCGTCGCTAACACGCCAGATGCCGATGCTATCGGAATTTGGCGCGCAACCGGAAACAATCGAGGACGCATCCGATCTATATCTCGAAGCGGCACGCGCAACCATTGGTCTGGTCGAAGGCGACGATGCGGTGGCGCGGGATGTTCAGTGCTTACTGGAGCACCTCGACAATGATGTGGCTCGCATCGAAAACCTGCTTGCCGGAATGCTGGCGCGGCGCGACCACTGGCTGCGCCATATTCATGGCAAGGACCGTGATGAGCTGGAAATGGCGTTGAAGAATACGCGGCGTGGGGCACTGAAGCGCCTGTGTGGCTTATGCGGACACTATCCTGTCTCGACGCAAAGCGAGTTGGCCGGGCTTGCACACTATGCCGCCAGTCATTTATCCGCTGGCGGCGGGGGAGCGCCCATTGTTGCGTATGAGGGACTCAATGCAGGCGGCGGGTTGCCCGGCGATGGGGAACAGGATGTTGCCGGCTGGGTTGTCATTGCTGATCTGTTGCTCACAAAAAGAGAGGGTATTTGGCGCAAGCAGCACACGGTCCGGGAGGGTTTCCCGCCCGGCGGCACCAGGGCTGAAAAAGCAATCGCAAAGTCATGGAAAGAAAGGGCGCTAGCGCTGGTTGACGTGCTGGTGGCGGATGATGGCGAGACACTGCGCCATGCGTTACATGATATTCGTTTTCTGCCCCCGCCTGTTTATACTGAAAAGCAATGGGAAGTGCTGGGTTCAATCACGCGACTGTTGCCGCGCGCCACCGGGCAGCTCAAGCTCGTATTTCAGTCGCATAACACGATCGATTTCACGGAGATAGCGCAAGGTGCCCTGCGTGCGCTCGGCGAGCCCGAGAGGCCTACTGATCTCGCACTCGCGCTCGACTACCGCATTCGACATCTATTGATAGATGAGTTCCAGGATACATCGATCAGTCAATATGAACTCGTCACGAAACTCACCGCCGGATGGGAGCCGGGAGATGGCCGCAGTGTGCTGGTAGTCGGCGACCCGATGCAGTCCATTTATCGTTTTCGCGAGGCGGAGGTTGGATTATTCCTGCGCGCCCGTGTGGCGGGCATTGGCAGCGTCGTCCTGCATCCGGTTTCTCTTTCCAGTAATTTCCGGTCACAGCGCGGTATCGTGGACTGGGTCAATGATACCTTCAGGCAGGTGATGCCGCAGCAGGAAAATATCACGCTTGGCGCGGTTTCTTATACGCCGTCGGTTGCGACGCACGGCTTACTTGCTGGTGCGGCAGTCCGCGTACATCCGTTTTTCAATAATGACCACGCAGCCGAGGCCGCAAAGGTGGTGGAAATTGTCATGCAGGTGCGGCGTGATGATCCGTCCGCCACCACGGCAATTCTGGTGCGCAACCGCAATCATCTTCATCAAATCGTGCTCCGGCTCAAGGGGGCCGGAATAAGGTTTCGTGCGATCGAGATTGAAGGACTGGGCCGCCGGCCGGTGGTGCAGGATTTGCTGGCGCTGACACGCGCACTGGCACATCCGGCGGATCGTCTGGCATGGCTTGCGTTACTGCGCGCGCCATGGTGCGGCCTTACGCTCCGGGATATCGACGCACTCGTTTCGGCGCGTACAGCCGCTATTTCTGACAACGTAGACGATTCAGCCGGTGAGGGAGTGGGACGAAACGCCAAAGCAAACAATCGAACAGTATGGGAGTGGCTCAATGATGATGTGCGCATGGCAGAGGTTTCCCGCGATGGTTACGCCCGGCTGCTGCGTGTGCGCGAGGTGCTGAGGAATTGTATAGTCAATCGCTGCCGCCAATCGCTCCGAGTGACCGTTGAGGCGGCATGGCTTGCGCTGGGAGGCCCCGGCTGCATTGAAGATGTAACAGACCTTGAAGACGCCGCGGTTTATCTTGATTATCTTGAAGCGCACGAGGAGGCCGGCAGCATTCCCACGCTTGCCGCATTGGAGGAAGGACTCGCCAAGCTCTATGCGTTACCTGACCTGCAAGCTGACGACGCATTGCAGATCATGACTATCCACAAGGCCAAGGGACTTGAATTCGATTGCGTAATCGTGCCCGGCCTCGGCCGCTCGTCGCGTTCCAGCGACAAGAAGTTGTTCATGTGGATGGAACAGCCGCGTGCCATACTGTTTGAGGAAGAAGTAAGTGAAGGAAACGATTTGTTGCTTGCACCGATTCAGGAAACGGGCGCCGGCGACGATCACATTTATTCCTGGCTGGAGAAACTCGATGGTGAGAAAGGGCGTTTCGAGGACGAGCGGCTGCTCTATGTTGCCGCAACTCGCGCCAGGCAGCGGCTGCATCTGCTTGGCAGTACGGGTATCGTTTACGATGGCAATGGAGGCTTTGAACTGAGGTCCCCCGCCGAAAAAACATTGCTGAGCAAAATTTGGTCCGTGGTCAAGCCTGCTTATGTAGACGTTGCGGCACAAATAATGGCTTCGGATATGTGTTCGATCACGGATGCGGAAGAGAGCGGAAAAGAGGAAAAACCCTTGATCGATCAGTCGTTACGCCGCCTGGTCTCCGATTGGACGTTGCCAGCCGCGCCGCCACCGGTGCGGTGGAACGCGCAGCGGCAGATGATACCGGTGAGAGGCGATATCGAGTATTCATGGGCCGGTGAAACGGCTCGCCATATTGGAACCATCGTGCACCGCTGGCTGCGGCGTATCGCGGAGGACGGAGTGGAAAGTTGGAGTATGGCGCGGATTCAGGCATTGCGTGATACTTTCAAGCGCCAGTTGGTTGCATGTGGTATGGATCGCAATGGCGGCGATACCGACACAGTCGCAGGGCGCGTAATAACGGCGCTTGCCCAAACAGTGACCGATAAGCGCGGGCGATGGTTGCTTGGACCGCAGCGGGATGTCTACAACGAACTACGCATGACGACGATTATGGAGGGCGAGCACAGGGATCTTATTATCGATCGCACCTTCCGTGATGCGGAAGGCCGGCGCTGGGTCGTGGATTACAAGACCAGCAGTCATGAAGGCGCGGATATCGAAGGATTTCTTGATCGCGAGCAGGATCGCTACCGGTTTCAACTTGA
>JBKJYB010000484.1:0-6249 GCA_046716045.1 Nitrosospira sp. | reverse complement strand
AGCGTGTTTGCCTACAATCTGGGCCATTATGCACGCCTGGTACGACAGACGGTATAGCCAGCGCATGGCGCAAGGATGGCGGCGACCCGAAAAAGATCACGGGAGAGTACTGGCTTGCCCGAAAATGGGGGAAAACCTCCTCAACGGGATGGCGCAGCGAAAAACAAGGGGAGACAGCATAATGCGTCACTAAATCAGACCGGAATTGAATGTTGGAAACACTCAATCAGCAAAATATCCGGTCGTTTCCGGATGAGAACTAGCTAGCAATCTCTCCTCATCGGCCATGCTGACTGCCCGTCAGGATCTTCGATGCGAGAGCGGTGCCGAGCACGCGCGCCTGTATCTTCTCGAACGCTGTGTCGCGGCTCGTGGAGGTGTCATCGCAAAAAGGGGCGAAACCGCAGTCATCCGTAGTACCCAACTGGTCGATAGGGATGTACTTGGCCGCTTCGAGAATACGGTCCCGGATTTCTTCCGCACTTTCTATGCGCGGATCGATGGACGCAACGACGCCGATAAAAATCCGCTGGTCCGGTTTCATGTAAGCACGGATGATCTTCAGCACCCGCACATGATCCTGTTCGCCGGCTAATGAGATATAAAAATTCCCTGCTTTCAATTGAAACAGACTGGGTAACAATTCGGCATAATCGACATCGGCACTATGCGTCGAATCGCGGTCGCCGCCCGGACACGTATGTATTCCAATTCGCATTAGCTCTTCGGAAGTAAAACGCGAGAGTGCCAAGTTATTCAGATCGATAAAACTGTTGAGGAGCTTCCCCGTAGGATCAAGCTTCAGCGCCAGCCGTCCTTCCGTGAAATCGATCTGAACTTTGTGTGCGCCCTTATCAAGACAGCGACGAATCTCGGTTTCGTGTTCGCGCAGCAGATCGTCGATGAATTCCGCGCGCGAATAACCGGGGATCTCCTCGGCGGGATACATGAGACTCAAGGCAGAAGCGGAGATAACCGCCTGTTTAACAGGTGTATGCGTATAGCGCATGGCGGTATCCAGATAGCGATCCGCATATATTCTGTAGCGGAAAGGCCCGGATTTTAACTGTGGCATTCGGCGGCGGTGACCGGCATTGAAAGGGATGGTGAAGCCATCGGGTGTAGTGTTTGGAAGTCCATCCACGCTATAAGTCCAGAAATTATGATACTTCCTCTGCTCGCCATCGGTAATTACCGGCGAACCGGTCGCTTCAAACCGCTCAATGGTATCCCGTATCGCGATTTCGTAGAGCGGTTTCAGCTTCGGGTCCATGTGATCTCCGCTTGCGAGCGCCTCGATCAGTTCAAGAGGTCTCGGGATACTGCCAATGGGCTCGGTGGGTATGGTCATGATCATGATTTCTGATAGTTTCGGTTTCTCCCTATCCCGGATGTTTCATAAATTCGCGTGATGATTGTGCAGGATATTTGTTTTGCAGGGGGATTTTGTGAAAAAGCGGCGTAGTTATTCATACGCCCGACTGAACAAAATTTCCATACGAAACAAAAGTGAGCGGGGTCCGATTTAGTGGACGGGCAAGTCATCTGAATTATGCTGCAGATTGTTGCCTGCTGGCGTAAAACTGGTTAGTTCTCATCCGGAAACGTAAGCCATTGCTGTGGAAAGGAAAAAGTTAAGGAAAGAGGATGAAGGTCCCGGAGAAAAGGAGTATAGTTTGATTCAAGCCATTGAAAATAAACATAACTCAGATTCTCCGGGAGGAAAAAATGCGCGTCAAACGGGTTGCGCAAGCAAGTATATACGAGATTTTCGCGGTGCATGAACTGGCCCAGGAATTGAAAGTGATCTCCGCATGGCTGGACGGGCACGCCCAGATACTGGACTGGGTTGAGGCAGACTTGTGCCAGGAAGGGATCAAGGACACCGGACGGCTGGGCATGAGTGTAGAGAGCGTGCTGCGCTGCGCGCTACTCAAGCAATACTGGCAATGGACCTACCGGGAACTGGAATACCACCTGATGGACTCGGACACTGCCTATGGTTTCGCCCGGCTGGGGAAATATCGTGGATTCAGCGATTCCACCTTGCAACAGACCATCAACCAGATACGCTGGGAGACGTGGGAGCGGATCAATCGATTGTTCGGCTGCGCCATGCTGGCGGGCAAATGGGAAAGCCTGTACCGCACGCGCATCGACAGTACCGTCACCCAGACGCACATTCATGCGCCGAGCGACTCCACGCTGCTGGCGGATGGCATGCGCTTACTCAATCGATTGAGCGAAAGAATGCAGCAAGAAGGCTTGGTCATGAATTGGAGCAATCACAGCCGGGCAGTCAAGAAACGGCTCAATGAAATTCGCAGTGCCCGAGGGGAAGACCAACGCCGCAACAGCTACCGCAAACTGCTCAAAGTCGTCCAGGCCAGCGTCAAACAATTCCGGGCAATGAGTCAATCTTATGCGGGCACATGGAAAGATGAAGCCGAGCGGGTGCTGGATCGGCTGAGCCAGGTCATCGGCCAGACACAGCGGCGCGTCCTGAAAGGCGAGCAAGTCCCGGTAGCAGACAAGATCGTCAGCTTGTTTGAAGCGCACACCGCCATCATCGTCAAGGACAGGCGGGAAACGCAATACGGACACAAACTCAATCTCACCACGGGTCGTGCGGGTTTCGTCCTGGATGTGGTGGTTGAAGAAGGTAATCCCGCCGACAGCACCCGGCTCAAGCCGATGGTTGAACGCATCGGGAAAATCTATGGGCGCCTGCCCAAACAGGTTGCGGTGGATGCAGGTTATGCCAGCAAAGAAGGCGTGAAAGCAGTTCGCGAGAGCGGCGTCAAGGCGGTAGGCTTGCCCAGGAAGCGCGGCATGACAGTGGCGGAGATGGGCGGCAGCGACTGGCTATACAAAACCCTCAAGCGTTTCCGCGCCGGAATTGAAGGCAACATCTCCACCCTGAAACGGGCCTTCGGTCTGGGCCGATGCTTATGGCGCGGACTGGAGGGCTTCAAGGCTTATGTCCTGTCCAGCGTGTTTGCCTACAATCTGGGCCATTATGCACGCCTGGTACGACAGACGGTATAGCCAGCGCATGGCGCAAGGATGGCGGCGACCCGAAAAAGATCACGGGAGAGTACTGGCTTGCCCGAAAATAGGGGAACCCCCCCTCAATGGGATGGCGCAGCGAAAAACAAGGGGAGACAGCATAATGCGTCACTAAATCAGACCGGAATTGAATGTTGGAAACACTCAATCAGCAAAATATTCGGTCGTTTCCGGATGAGAACTATTTAATAAATTTGCCGGTTTTGATTTAAAATCCGATCACCGAATATAATCAAACAACGACAACCCCTGCACCTTCAAGAAAGCCTGCTGCGTCGCTTGGAGGTAAGCTTGCTGCTGGGTCAGGTTACTGATGGCTTTGGCATAATCGACATCCTGCAAGTCGGCAAGCTGCTGCTTGTACTGAATGCTCAGGTCGTCACCCGCGTCGTTGAGCGTATCCACTTCATTCATGCGTGTACCCACGTCCGAGCGGACTCGCAGCACATTGTCCAGCGAACTGGATAAATTGCTCTGGGCTGCGTTCAAGCCGTTGGCGAGCGCAGTCTTGTCGGCAGCAGTGACGACTGGAGTTTCGAGCACACCGATCAGATCAGAGAGTGTCTTGAACAGACTCTGGTAGCCGCCACCGGAAGCTGGAATGCGTTCGAACACCTCCTGCCCCGATGCGTTCACGGCGAGCTGGCGCGAATCGCTGGCCTGTACCAGGCGCATGCCATCGTCGCCCAGGTACTGCACGCCGCCGCCTGTATCCACGAAAGGCTTGGTCGATCCCTGAAAGCCGGAAAACAGATATTGCCCATTCGCGTCGGTACGGTTGGAAAGACTCAACAATTCATCAAGATTACCACGCAATTCGGTGGCGATGGCGGTACGCCCGCTGTCGTTAAGCGTACCGTTACCCGCGTACACAGCGAGTTCCTGCGCATTCTGTACCAGATTTATTACATCCTTCAGGGTGCCTTCCAGCATTCCCAGACTACTCGTGGCGCTCTGCCGGTTAACTGCATACTGGGTATTGCCGGCATCGGCCTGGGATACCCCTAGCGCCCGAACGTAGGCTGCCGGGCTTTCCGAAGGCGTAAGAAGGCGTTTGCCGCTGTTTATCTGTTCCAGGGTCTTGACCTGCGCGGCCTGCTGGCGATTGAGGGCGGCGATGCCGAGTTCATAACTGGTGTTGCTGCTGACGCGCATGGTTATTTCTCCTTTACTTTTTTGCTACCTGGCCTGTTATCTATTCATTCCATCCAACATGTGCTTTGCTGCATGCATCTATACGGCTTCCGGTAGGATGGGTGGAGCGTAGCGCAACCCATCATTGGATTATTTTTACACCTCACCAAACTACAATCACGCGAGTACGGTCATGATCTGATGGTTCGTTTTGTGTGGGATTTTGATGGGTTACGCTTTGCTCCACCCATCCTACATAAGCCTCAAATTGAGAATGGTTCATAAACATAAATACGAATCAGGGGTGCCAAATATTGCATTCGGGCGCCTGCTTCCCTATCTCGACATCTCAAGCAGCGTGTCAAACATCAGGCTGGCGGTCTGTATTATCTTGCCGGCCGCCTGATACGCCTGCTGATAGCGCAACAAATTGGCCGCTTCCTCATCCAGATTGACGCCCGATTCCGATTGCTGCAAAACCTGCGTCTGGCTCACCAGGTTTGCCTGAGCGGAACTGGTGACGTCCAGCTCTCGGGTCTTGTTGCCCATCTGGCTGACCATTTGACCATAGGCCGTCTGATAATTTATCGTGCCGCCCGCCATGGTGTTGTTGCTTTGCAATGCCCCCAATAGCAAGGCATTGCGATTGTCGCCCACGCCATTGGTGTTGGCGCCGATATTGAATGTATCACCCGGCTGGGGAGAACCGGTGATTTGCACGGTCCACCCGTTGTAGCTGATTGTGCCGCCCGGCGTGAACGCGACGCCGGATGGATTGCCGGTGCCGGTGCCGCTCACGTCGAAAGTGGTTGCACTGGTGAAGGTAAGCGTCACCGGCTGTTGCAGGTTGGGATCGACCGGCGGCGGCGCGTTGGCTGTGCCGGCACTGATGCGCCCGGTGCCGGTATTCACAAGCGGCATATCGGTGCGGATTGGCGCAGCGGCGGCGATCAGGCTGGTGTCCTGAATGGCGACGCCAATTTGACCGGCACCATTTACGGTGGGCCGGATCAAAAATTCGTCGCCTGCGGCAATGGTGCCAGATGCAATATCCAGGCGTACCCCATCCACCGTCTGCGGGAATGTGGCAAAGGTCTGCGCGACACCCTGCGCGACACCGTTGCTCAGACGTGTAACGGTATAGTTGGCGCCATCGTATTGGAGACGATAGTCGCTAGTGGTAAGCGCGCTGTAGCTGGTGATTTCGGCGGCGATAACCGCGCTGCCGCTGTTATCGGTGGCCGCTGCCACCGATGGGCCCGGCACGGTAAAGAAATCGCCGCCCAGATTACCGTGCAAATCCTGCCCCAGGCGGTGCTGCTCATTGAAGGTTCCTGCCAGGCCGATGGCGACACGCCCCAGACCATTGCGGGCGGCATCAAGCGATTCGCTGCGAAATTGCAGCAGCCCGCTCAGCTTGCCGCCATCCAGAGTCGACTCTCTGATGGGCGTGCTGCCGCCGTCAGCAACATACGTCACGTCGATGCGGCGCGCGTCGGTCGGAGAGGTCCCGGTCGCGAGCTGGAAAACCTGGGTGCCAACCAATAACGGCTGACCGTTGCCGATCAGAATGCTGTACGAACCATCGCCCTGCTGCACGACGTTGGTACGAATCTCCTGATTGAGTTGCCCTACCAGTTCGTCGCGCTGGTCCCGCAGGTCATTTGCTGGCTGGCCGCGGGCGGCGCCTTCAGCCTGGCTGATGGTTTCATTCAGTTTGCCGATCTGCGCCGCGAGCGTATTGATCAGCGAAACGCTATCCTTTATTTGCGTGTTCACTCCGTCCTGGATTTCGTCGAGGCGGCTATCCAATGACTGGAATCGCCGCACCAGCACCTCTGCGCCAGACAGCATCGATTGCCGGGAGGGCACGTCGGACGGGTTGGTGGCGACGTCTTGCACGCCCCCGAAAAAATTCTGAAGTGCCGGTGCGAGACCGAGGTTTCCGCTCGGATCGGCTAACAGTTTATCGATCTGCTGCATCTGGGCAAGATACGTATCGAGCTGGGCGGATTCGGTTTTTGCCTGCGTAACCTGCTGGGTCAG
>JBKJYB010000483.1:0-18588 GCA_046716045.1 Nitrosospira sp. | reverse complement strand
TAACCGGTTGGGCACGCGTGCAGTGGGCGATAACCCTCAGCCTGATACCGCTGCTATTGGCGATGTTTCAACAGGTATCGCTGGTTTCGCCCATTGCCAACGCCATCGCAGTTCCGCTGGTGAGTCTCGTGGTGGTTCCTTTGACGTTGCTGGCAACATTGCCGCTACTCGACTTCATGTTGCTGCCTGCGCACATGGTGCTGAGCGGTTGCATGGAGATGTTGCGGTGGATGAGCGATGTACCGCAGGCGGTATGGAGTCAGCATGCGCCACCCGCATGGACGGTGGCCGCCGGCATGGCCGGCATTGTCTGGATGCTGTTGCCAGGAGGGCTAGGGCTGGGTTTGAGGCGTGGACCTGGGCTTGCAACAGGTTTTCCGGCTCGCTGGCTGGGGGCGGTTGCGCTGCTGCCAATATTTCTGGTATTGCCGCCAAAACCGGCACCGGGAGAATTATGGCTCACCGTATTGGATGTCGGCCAGGGATTGGCAGTAGTGGCTCGCACCGAAAATCACGCGCTGCTCTTCGATACGGGGCCCGGTTTCAGTTCCGAGGCAGATAGTGGCAACCGTACTATTGTTCCCTTTTTGCGTGGGGAAGGTATCAAGCATCTGGATGCAATGATTGTCACGCACGCCGACTCGGATCATAGTGGCGGTGCATTGTCAGTGCTGGAAGCGGTGCCGGTGGAATGGCTGGTGTCATCCTTGAGTGCCGATCATCCCATCCAGCTTGTCGCTTCCAATAAACACCAGTGCCGTGCGGGACAATCGTGGCAATGGGATGGAGTACGCTTCGATATGCTACACCCAACTGAACAGAGCTATAGTGATCCCAAGCTCAAAACCAATGCTTTGAGCTGTGTGTTGAAAATCACGACAACCCATGGCAGTGTGCTGCTGCCGGCCGATATCGAAAAAAGATCCGAGTATCAGTTACTCGAAAACGATGGCAGCGCGCTTTCCTCAACGGTGCTGGTGGCGCCCCATCACGGCAGCAAAACGTCCTCTACCGGCGAGTTTGTGCGTCAAGTGAATCCCCGGCTGGTAATATTCACCGTAGGCTATCGCAATCGTTTCGGGCATCCCAGGGAAGAGGTGATGGAGCGCTACCGGGCACTGGGAAGCACATTGCTGCGCAGCGATAACGATGGAGCGGTGCTGCTGCGCTTTGCGGATAACACGCTTGCAGTCGAAACCTCGCGTGCGTTGCGCCGCCGTTACTGGCAGGATACCCTGACGCTTCCGGAATACCGATGAAATCAAGACAGCATAAAACTGAAAATGAACGATGAGTTACCTGATTCAGCATCAATAGCGCCGGCGAACCGCTCATCCACGGCGCTTTCTTCCGTCGTTGGCGGGCAGGATGGGCTCTCCTGGCTGGAACCCACGTTACCCATGCTACCCGCGTTATCTCCCGGCGACATCGAAATACTCCGGCATGCGCTGGAATTTTCCCAACCACTGTATGCCGGCAAATGCTTGTCCACTGGCGAGCCGATTGGTCAGCACGTGCTGGGCACGGCGTCGGTTCTTGCGTCGTTGCGGGTCGATAGCGATACCCTGATAGCAGGTTTGCTTCATGCAGTGCCGGGTTACCTGGATGGGTACACGGAAAAACTGCAAACAACCTTCGGTCCTGCTGTGACTCACCTGGTGGAGGGGGTCGCGCGCATGGGCCGCATCCGGACGCTGAGCGCAAGAGGTGAAGGAAGCGGTACAGATCGTAGTGCGCAAATTGAGGCACTACGGAAAATGCTGTTGGCGATGGCGGAAGATATTCGTGTCGTCATTATTGCCTTGGCGGACCGGATGCAAACAATGCGATATATCTCTGCAAATAGCGATCCGGGAAGTGTGGAGATAGCGCATGAGACGCTGGATATATTTGCGCCCCTAGCCAATCGTCTGGGGCTCTGGCAGATAAAGTGGGAATTGGAAGACTTGTCATTCCGTATTCTTGAGCCTGAACGCTATAAAAAAATCGCCAGACTGCTTGAAGACACCCGCATCGGCCGGGAACGCTATATTGCCCTGGTGGTGGATAAGTTGCAGCGTGAGTTACAGCAGGCTGGTATCAAGGCCGAAGTTACCGGGCGACCAAAGCACATTTACAGCATCCACAAAAAGATGAAACGCAAGGATGTGGACTTCAAGGAAATCCACGATGCCCGCGCGGTGCGGATTCTTGTGAACGACGTGAGGGACTGCTATGCCGCGCTTGGGATGGTACATAATCTGTGGGTGCCGATTCCCAAAGAATTCGATGACTACATTGCAAGACCGAAAGGTAACGATTACCGGTCACTGCATACCGCCGTCATTGGTCCGGAAGACAAGGTGGTTGAAATCCAGATACGCACGCACGAGATGCATCGGCATTCCGAGATGGGGGTTGCCGCGCACTGGCGCTATAAAGAAGGGGCAAGGCGCGACGCCAGGTATGAGGAGAAAATCGCCTGGTTGAGGCAGATCCTGGAATGGAAAAACGATGTGGAGGATGCCGGGGAACTGGCGGAGCATTTCAAGACCGCGCTATTCCAGGACTCGGTTTATGTGTTGACTCCGCAGGGCCGCGTGATTTCATTGCCCAAGGACTCTACGCCGGTGGATTTCGCCTACCATGTGCACACCGATCTCGGTCACCATTGCCGTGGCGCGAAAGTTGACGACATCATGGTTCCGCTTGACTATACGCTACAGAATGCGCAGCGGGTGGAAATCATCTCGGTCAAACAGGGTGGACCGAGCCGTGATTGGCTCAATCCCGCTTTGGGTTATCTCAGAAGTCATCGTGCGCGGTCGAAGGTCAGACAGTGGTTTAGCTCTCAGCAACGCGAGGATTCGCTAGCCCAGGGCCGGGCGATAGTGGAAAAGGAATTACAGCGCCACGGCATGACGGCGCTGGGACTGGATAAATTGGCAGCCGGATTCAAGTTCGCCAAACTTGACGCTTTCCTCGCCGCGGTCGCCCGGGGCGACATCAACAGCTATCAACTGGGAGCGTTTTTAAGCGGCAAGACCGAGCCAGCCGTCACAGCTGGCTCGGTTGGCTCGGTTGGCACAGCCGTTACCGGGCCGGAGTTGTCGGCCGGCAGAAAAGCCACCTCGCAACCCGATGGCGGCGTACTCATCGTCGGCGTCGACAAGTTGCTCACGGCGTTGGCCAAGTGTTGCAAACCGGCGCCACCCGATCCCATCATCGGTTTTGTCACGCGCGGGCGCGGCATCACGATACACCGTCAGGGTTGCGCCAGTCTGTCACGGCTATCCGCAGAGAGCGCGGAGCGTCTGGTGGCAGCGGATTGGGATACATCGAAGGGAGGAGCAAGTTATCCGGTCGATGTCGAAATCGAGGCACTGGACAGGCAAGGGTTGCTAAGCGATATTTCTACTATTCTTTTGCGTGAAAAAATCAATGTAACCGCCACCCAAACCCAAAGCCGGGGCGTTACCGCAACCATGCAATTTACGCTGAAAATTACCGGTCTGGCGCAGTTGCGCCGTGTACTTGGGTTGATACAGAACGTGCCCGGCGTGATGTCGGCATCGCGAAAGTGATGGGTCAACCAAGGAATTCCTTAATAAATCCTCTAAACCCTATAAACTCTCCGAACCCCTCAATTTTTAGGGGCGCCTGGTGTTCATGCCTAAGGCAATGCGTGTATGCGATTGTCGCTCCCTTCTTCACTTCTACAGATCCCCGCACTGATTTTTCAGGCAACACGCCGCCCGCTCACTGCGATGCCCCGCGATGTTTTATCACGATAAATTACATTAATATTTTTGTGCATCTCCTTTATTTACATCACTTATTTATTTATTGATGAGTTTTCATCGATTTTTAATTTAAGTCGTTGTCGCATAACAAAAAACCCCTATATTCCCTTGACTTCATCATTGTTTTTAATTACAGTGGGTAGAAGTGGGAGAAAGTGGGGAAATTATAAAACTTATTTCCTCCTAAAAATAAGGGAACAAGATGTTTCGCGGCGGCACACCTATCAGTCTGGATAACAAGGGTAGACTCGCAGTGCCCGCGAAATACCGTGAGGGACTTATGTCCTTTTGCGCCGGTCATCTGGTTGTAACCGCTGATCCCTCCAGGTGCCTGCTGGTCTATCCGCAGCCCGCATGGGAGCCCCTGGAGCAAAAGCTCAACAGTCTTTCCAGCTTTAATCCACAAATCCGTAGTCTACAACGTCTTCTTGTTGGTAACGCCAGCGATGTGGAAATGGATGGCGCCGGACGCATACTGGTGCCGCCTCTCTTGCGTCAGTTTGCTGGCCTGAGCAAAGACGTGGTGCTGGTGGGGCAGGGTGCGAAATTCGAATTGTGGGATGACGAGAAATGGAATCTGCAAATGGATAATGCTCTCGCTTTCAAAGATGGTATCCCGCCGGAGCTTGACGGTTTTTCGCTGTGATGGCGTGGTTGACACATCTATGCACGTTACGGTTTTGCCGCATGAAGCGGTGGATGCTCTGGCCATCAAGCCGGACGGGATATACGTGGATGGCACTTTCGGGCGCGGCGGTCACAGCCGGATGATACTAGAGCGATTGGGGAAAAGCGGCAGGCTGATCGCATTCGACAGAGATCCGGCTGCGCTGGCGATGGGGCGAACTATCAGCGATGCCCGTTTTTGCGTGATTCATGACAGTTTTTCGCAAATAAAGCAGGTGTTGCAGCAATTGAGTGTGGAACGGGTGGATGGAGTACTGCTGGACTTGGGCGTATCTTCGCCGCAACTTGAAGAAGCGCCGCGCGGGTTCAGCTTTCGCCTGGATGGGCCGCTTGATATGCGCATGGATACGAGCCAGGGCCAGACAGCCGCGGAATGGCTTGCTTCCGCTTCAGAAGCGCATTTGGAAGAGGTAATAAGAAGCTATGGCGAAGAACGGTTTGCTAAACAGATTGCAAGAGCGATTGTTGCGGCAAGAGCGCGACAGCCTGTCGTTACCACCCTTCAGCTTGCCGCGATTGTGGCGGCGGCCGTGCGTTCGCGCGAGCGTACCCGGGAAAAGCAGAATCCGGCGACGCGCACTTTTCAGGCTATCCGGATTTATCTCAATCAGGAGCTCGAGAAGTTGTCGCTGGCCCTGCCGCAATGCGTCGAGATGCTGAATTCTGGAGGGCGGCTCGTGGTTATCAGTTTTCACTCACTGGAAGACCGGTTAGTGAAGCGTTTTATGCGCGAATCGGCAAATACCGACATGCTGCCGCGCAGACTGCCGTTGCGAGCACAAGAGGTGCAGCTTTTGGGCCATCATAAATTACGTTTGATAGGCAAGGCGATACGCCCGGGCGCAAACGAACTGGCGGTCAATCCGAGGGCTAGAAGCGCGGTGATGCGAGTGGCGGAACGAGTCAATACGACATAGTGGAAGCTCGCTATCGTGGCGTTCACGGCTAATGAGAGGCTGACGTGATCAGGATAAATATTCTATTGATTTTAATCCTCATCGCCTGCGCGTTGAGTGTTGTGACTTCACAACACAAGGCGCGCAAGCTTTTTGTGGAGCTGGAAAAAGAGCAGGAGCTGGCGGGGCAGTTGGCAGTGGAATGGGGACAGTTACAACTTGAACAGAGTACGTGGGCGATGCATACGCGCATTGAAAAAATCGCCACGGGACAACTGCGTATGCAGGTGCCCGATGCATCACGCGTTCAGGTTGTTCCGCTGACGAATTTGGCCAATTCCGGCAATTTCGGCAATTCCACCGATTCTGTGGAAGCGGCGAAGCCATGACGTCCAAGCACGCACCGCGCATTATCTTGCCCACGGGACGCTCACGTCTGCTGGCGGCGTGTTTGCTGCTCGGACTGATGGGACTGGCGGGGCGCGCGGCCTATTTACAGGGAATGCACAACGGCTTTTTGCAACAGAAAGGTGAGTCACGTTACAGCCGCGTACTTGAAATGAGCGCGCATCGCGGAATAATCACAGATCGGCACGGAGAACCGCTCGCGATCAGTACACCGGTGGAATCGGTATGGTCGAGTCCGCAGGATATGAATGCAACACCGGAGCAATTAAAAAAACTGGCAAGCCTGATCGAGATGGACACCGAAGAAATTCGCAAGCGCCTCAATGAGCCACACCATGGCCCCCGGCGTGATTTCGTGTATCTGAAGCGGCACCTGTCGCCAGAGGTCGCCGCCAGGGTAGTCGAGCTCAACTTGCCGGGCGTATTTCTTAAACGTGAATACCGCCGGTATTATCCGGCGGGCGAGTTGACGGCTCATATGCTTGGCTTTACCGATATCGACGATAAGGGACAAGAGGGAATCGAACTGGCGTGGCAGGAGGAGCTCGCGGGCAAACCTGGAAGCCGTCGTGTCATCAAGGATCGCAAAGGACGCGTTGTCGAGGATGTGGAAAGTATCCGGGCTCCCAGGTCGGGGCAAAATATCGCGCTGTCCATAGACAGCAAAATTCAGTATCTCGCTTTCCGCGAATTGAAGCAGGCGGTCGAAGCCAACAAAGCCAAAGCAGGGGGGATCGTGGTGCTGGATGCGCAAACAGGCGAATTGCTGGCACTCGTCAATCTGCCTGCGTACAACCCCAATAACCGGGCGAGGATGAATGGCGGGCGAGCCCGTAACAGAGCCTTGACCGACGTGTTCGAGCCGGGTTCAACCCTGAAACCATTCACCATAGCGGCAGCGTTGGAGTCGGGAGGAGTAAAACCCGACACCGTGTTCGAGACTGCGCCTGGCACGTTCTCCATAGGCAAGGCGACGATACGCGATGCGCATAAAGAAGGTCCGCTGACGGTGGCGCAAGTGATCCAGAAATCCAGTAACGTCGGCTCCGCAAAGATTGCTTTGTCGCTGCCACCGCAAACGTTATGGGAGATGCTGAGCGATTCCGGGTTTGGCGCCTCCACCGGTTCAGGGTTTCCTGGAGAAGTCAGCGGCAGGCTCCGCCCATACCGCACCTGGCGTCCCATCGAACAGGCCACTATGTCCTATGGACACGGAATCGCGGTGAGTCTGCTGCAACTGGCGCGCGCCTATACCTTATTCTCCGCCGAGGGTGAATTGAAGCCCGTGTCGCTATTGAGGCTCGATGCACCTGTGGCGGGTAAGCAAGTGGTGTCGCGAGACACCGCTCTCGCGGTGAGCAGGATGCTGGAGATGGTGGCACAGCCGGGGGGCACCGCGCCGAAAGCCCAGATCAATGGTTATCGGGTAGCGGGCAAAACGGGCACCGCGCATAAATTGGAGGGTAACGGCTACGCAAAAAATCGTTACCTATCGACGTTTGTCGGCTATGCGCCGGCTTCCAGTCCACGATTTGTCATCGCGGTGATGCTGGATGAGCCCTCCGCGGGCCAATATTTTGGCGGTGCGGTGGCGGCGCCAGTGTTCAGCCGTGTCATGGCGGGCGCCTTGCGCATGCGGAACGTCCCATATGACGCACCCGCCAATAATGTAATGTCATTCACCGCGGTGCCAGAATCGAAGAGTGACGCATGAATTCAGAATCCAGATTTGAAGATTCAAAATTCGCGGCCAGATCAAAGGCGTATTTTGATTTTCACGCCCTTGATGATCTGGGTGTCAGAATCGATAGTCTCGTTACGGATAGCCGCAGGGTGAAGCCGGGAGATACTTTTCTGGCGTATGCCGGAGAACAGTTGGATGCTCGCAAGTTCATCCCTCAAGCGATAGCGGCGGGGGCAAATGCGGTACTGTGGGAACGTCGTGGCTTCGCATGGGATCCCGCATGGCGGGTGCCCAATTTACCGATAGCTGGGTTGCGAGCCCAGGCAGGCGCCATTGCCGATCACGTTTATGGTCACCCGTCGCAAAAACTATGGCTCATCGGCATTACCGGAACGAACGGCAAGACCTCTTGCAGCCACTGGATCGCTCAGGCCATGACCGCGCTGGGCAAAAAAACGGCAGTCATCGGCACATTGGGAGCCGGTTTTTCTGGTGAACTCGAATTGACCGCCAACACCACGCCGGATGCGGTTTTGTTGCACCGGGAGAT
Source organism: Nitrosospira sp. (assembly GCA_046716045.1). Lineage (GTDB taxonomy): Bacteria > Pseudomonadota > Gammaproteobacteria > Burkholderiales > Nitrosomonadaceae > Nitrosospira. The sequence goes on along the minus strand of JBKJYB010000483.1, from coordinate 10,581 downwards.
GGCGGATTATTTGCTGCACGGCGCGCAGTGCGTGGCAATGGAAGTGTCGTCGCACGGGATAGTACAAGGGCGCATTAGCGGATCGACATTCGCGATCGCGGTGTTCACCAATCTCTCGCGTGACCATCTCGATTATCACGGTAGCATGGAAACGTACGCCGCCGCCAAGGCACGTTTGTTCCATTGGCCCGGACTCAAATATGCCGTACTCAATCTTGATGATGCGTACGGTGTTGAATTGTCGCAACAGCTTTCGGGTATGGAGACCAAGGTAATCGGGTATGGATTCACTGAACCGGCGCTTCAGGGTCGAGGTTCGGAAAGATTCAGGGTGGTACGCGGCCGAAATTTCAAGGTAAGCCCACAAGGGCTGAAGTTTGATATTGAGTTTGAAACCGGGTTTGAAACCGAGTATTCAAGCTTTAAAACGAACGTGGTAGGGAGTTTCAATGCCTCAAATTTGCTGGGGGTACTGGCTACCTTGCTGGCCAGCGGCGTCAACCTGGCCGACGCCGTGCAAGTCTTGCGGCAAGTACGGCCGGTAGCGGGAAGAATGGAGCAAATAGGGGGGGGTGCTCAACCACTCGTAGTGGTGGATTATGCCCATACGCCGGATGCTCTGGAAAAAGTGCTGGTAACACTGCGTGAAATTCTTCGTCCCGGTTCCGAAGCAAATAAAAAACCAGGAACCGGAAACTCTAAATTGATCTGTGTGTTTGGCTGCGGAGGCGAGCGCGACCGCGGCAAGCGTCCTTTAATGGGTGCCGCGGCGACTCGCCTCGCCGATGAAGTCATCATCACCAGCGACAATCCGCGGAAAGAAGATCCGCATGTCATTATCGGCCAGATCGCGGCAGGTGCGTGCGCCAATTACCATGTCGAGGAAGACCGGAGGTCCGCTATTTACCGCGCGATTCAAGGCGCGCAAAAGGATGATGTCGTGTTAATCGCGGGAAAGGGGCATGAAGCGTATCAGGAAATAGATGGGAAAAAGCTTCCGTTCAGCGATGCTGAGGTCGCAAGACAGGCGCTGCGGGATTTAACCAGGGTACCGATGCAAACATGATGACGGTGCAGAAAGCAGCCCAGGTGCTGCATGGCGAGTGGCGTGGTCAAGATGTGCGCTTTACCGCCGTTAGCACCGATAGCCGTACGGTGGGATGCGGCGATTTGTTTGTCGCGTTGATTGGAGAGAAATTCGATGGCCATGATTTTATAGCCGAGGTGAAGAAAAAGGGCGCGGCCGCCGCAATGGTTTGTCTGGAATCAGCGGCTGAAAGTCAGGCATCGGGAATCCCCCTAATCCTGGTGAAGGACACCCGCCTGGGGTTGGGACAGTTGGCTGCGCACTGGCGTAGCTGTTTCAGCATTCCGGTGGTTGCGGTGACCGGCAGTAATGGCAAGACCACTGTAAAAGAAATGATCGCATCCATACTGCGACGAGCGGTGGAGGCGGCGGGCGGGGCGGATGGCTCGGGTGGCTCGGGCGGCTCAGACAGGGTACTGGCGACGGAAGGCAATCTTAACAATGATATCGGCGTGCCTCTGATGCTATTGCGGTTGCGCGAGCGGCATGTTTATGCGGTGATCGAAATGGGCATGAATCATGCCGGCGAGATTGCGTATTTGACCCGTCTGACAAAGCCCGGCGTGGCGCTGATTACCAATGCTGGGGCGGCGCATGTCGAAGGGCTGGGTTCGTTGCAAGCGGTCGCTTGCGCCAAGGGTGAAATTTTTGAGGGGCTTGATCAACACGGCATAGCCGTCATCAACGCCGATGATCCGAACGCTCCGCTATGGCGAAAGCTCGCCGGTAACAGAAAAGTGGTGGATTTTGGTCTTGGCGGAGAACCAAAGGTGAGCGCTCGCTATCAGTCCGATTTTCTTGGCAGCGGCATGACGTTGATTCTGCCTGATGGAGTCGAAGAGGTGGAATTGCAGGTGCCAGGTGAACACAACGTACGCAATGCGCTGGCGGCGGCGGCTGTGGCAGTGGCCATGGGTATTGATACGAAAGCGATCGCATCAGGTTTGAGCGAGTTTCGCGGAGTAAAAGGGCGTTTGCAGAAAAAACGCGGCTTGCATGACGCGACATTGATAGACGACAGTTATAACGCCAACCCGGAATCGGTGAGAGCCGCGCTGGCTGTGCTGGCAAAAGCGCCGGGTAAAAAAATCCTGGTGCTTGGCGACATGGGTGAGCTGGGCGACAGCGCGAGGGATTTTCATGAGCGTATCGGTGAAGAAGCGCGTCTTGCCGGGGTTGACAGATTATTTGCGCTGGGCGAATTGAGCGCTTATGCGGTGGCGAAATTTGGTCCCGGCGCAAGGCATTTCGACAAAATCGAGGGACTGCTGGCCGAGGTACGAAGCCAGTTGGCGGTCGATGTGACGTTTCTGATAAAGGGATCGCGCTTTATGCAAATGGAGCGGGTGGTCAAGCATATCGAATTATGAGTTATGAATCATGAATTTTAATCATGCGGAAATCATGAGTAAGCTGACCCGGCCTGCCGGTCTGCAAGTTTTGAGAGGCAACGTTCTGTCGAGGGGGCTGTCATGCTGCTAGAACTCGCTCAATGGCTTGCGAAGGATATCCGCGTATTCAACGTGTTCAACTATATTACCTTGCGCACGGTACTGGCGGCGCTTACCTCTCTGGCGATTTCGTTCATTATCGGGCCCGCCATGATACGTAAGCTCACCGCTTACAAGATAGGCCAGTCGGTGCGTGATGACGGACCGCAGAGTCATCTTGTAAAGGCCGGTACGCCCACGATGGGCGGTGCGCTGATACTGGTATCCATCGCCATTTCCACGTTACTTTGGGCGGATTTAAGCAACCGTTATGTATGGGTGGTACTCGTGACCACGCTGGGTTTCGGCATAATCGGCTGGGTGGATGATTACCGCAAGGTGGTGTACCGCAACCCGAAGGGACTTTCCGCCAGAGCAAAGCTCTTCTGGCAATCGGCAATTGCCATCTCGGTGGCGCTATACCTTGCCTTAACCGCCGAGTTGCCTGCACAGACCACCATGATTGTGCCGTTCTTCAAGCAAGTGGCGATCCCGCTTGGCGTGGCCGGGTTTGTGACGCTTGCCTACTTCGTCATCGTGGGCACCAGCAATGCGGTGAATCTGACCGACGGGCTTGATGGTCTGGCCATCATGCCTACAGTCATGATCAGCAGCGCCCTCGCAATCTTTGCCTACGTAGCAGGTCACGCGGTGTTCGCGAAGTATCTCGGTATTCCTCATATCCCCCATGCGGGTGAGCTGGCCGTCTTCTGCGGCGCGCTGGCGGGTGCGGGGCTCGCTTTTCTCTGGTTCAACGCCTATCCGGCGGAAGTGTTCATGGGTGATGTCGGTGCGCTCGCGCTTGGCGCCGCACTCGGGATTGTGACAGTGATAGTGCGTCAGGAAATTGTACTGGTCATCATGGGTGGCGTCTTCGTGGTGGAAACCTTGTCAGTGATGCTGCAGGTGGCCTCGTTCAAGCTGGTTGGTAAACGCATTTTTCGCATGGCGCCGCTGCATCATCACTACGAATTGAAGGGCTGGAAGGAAAACCAGGTGGTGGTACGTTTCTGGATCATCACCATGATGCTGGTGCTGTTTGGATTGTCGTCGTTGAAGTTGAGATAAAAAACAAGATCTTTGTATGAATTTGCGAGGTAAAACCGTGCTGGTGCTCGGAATGGGCGAAACCGGACTCTCCATGGCCAAATGGCTATTGCGCATGGGCGCGAACGTGCGCGCGGCTGACAGCCGTGCAGCACCACCTTGTCTGGAGGGTTTAAAACAAGTCCTACCCGGCGCCCGGAGATTCACCGGCGCATTTACAGCCGAAATCTTCGCCGGTATAGATCTTGTTGCCATCAGTCCCGGCGTGCCTCTGGCAGAGCCGCTGGTGCAGGGAGCCGTGAGAGACGGTGTACCCGTGATGGGGGACATGGAACTTTTCGCTTTGGCGATTAAACAACCCGACGTGGCAAAACCAAAAATTCTGGCCGTTACCGGGTCCAACGGCAAGACGACGGTAACCGCCATGGCAGGGGCGATGGTGCGGAAAGCGGAATGGGATGTCGAGGTAGCCGGCAATATCGGCCCGGCAGTGCTGGATGCGCTGATGCAGCGGGAAGACTCAGGAAAATTGCCGCAGGCATGGGTATTGGAGGCTTCCAGTTTCCAGTTGGAAACCACACGAAATCTTGATCCCGACGCGGCGACGGTGCTGAACTTAAGCGAAGACCATTTCGACCGCTATGCGGGAATGCAGGATTACGCCGCTGCCAAGGCAAGGATATTTCAGGGCGGCACGGAGAACGGTTATGGCGGCGGTGTTCAGGTTCTGAATCGCGACGATCCTGTTGTGCGTGCGATGGCGTTGACCGGCAGAAAGCAGATGACTTTCGGTCTGGATATGCCGGTTGGCGATAATGATTTTGGTTTGCTCCACGAGGGTGAAAACATCTGGCTGGTGCAGGGGAAAACCCGTTTGATGAAAACCAGCGAGCTTGGCGTCACCGGCCTGCACAATGCGGCCAACGTGCTGGCCGCATTGGCGCTATGCCGCGCCATCGATCTGCCATTTGCACCGTTGCTGCAAGCCTTGCGCGAATTCAGGGGGTTGCCGCATCGAATGGAAAAGGTGGCGGCGTTCAGCGGCATCACGTTCTACGATGATTCGAAAGGTACCAACGTGGGCGCAACGGTCGCAGCGCTGAACGGTATGACGCAAAGTGTGGTGCTGATCGCGGGCGGTGATGGCAAGGGGCAGGATTTCTCGCCATTGGCACAGCCAGTCACAGAACACGCGCGCGCAGTGGTACTGATCGGGCGCGATGCGGAAAAAATCTCCACTGCGATACATGGCTGCGGGGTACCACTGCATTACGCGACGACCATGGAAGAAGCCGTGCGGAGAAGTTTTGCGCTCGCACAGAAAGGGGATGCAGTACTGATGTCACCCGCATGTGCAAGCCTCGATATGTTCAAGAATTACGCTCACCGCGCCGAGGTATTCGTTGCGGCGGTAAGAGATTTGCAGACCGGAATCTCAGCCATGACTCATAAGGTCTCCACCTGATGATCTACCAGAGCGATATCAATTACCAGAGAAGTCTACCCAATTTTGATCAGTCCCTGATCTGGTCCGCGATATTGTTGCTGAGTCTGGGGCTGGTGATGGTTTATTCCGCTTCCATCGCCATTGCCGAAGCGGGGCGAGGCACAAATGGCCATCCTGCCTATTTTCTTGTCCGGCATGGGGTCTATTTGGCGGTGGGTTTGCTGGCAGGGCTGATCGCATTCCAGGTGCCGGTGTCCGCATGGCAGAAGTATTCGTTGCACCTGTTTTTATTGGGATTGGGGTTGCTGGTGCTGGTGCTGATTCCTGGGGTAGGCCGCGAAGTCAATGGCAGCCGGCGCTGGATATCGCTGCTGATCGTGAATCTGCAACCATCGGAGTTCATGAAACTGTTCGTGGTGTTTTATGCCGCCAACTATACCGTTCGCAAGGCAGCTTACCTGGACAGTTTCCGCAAAGGCTTTTTTCCCATGTTGATCGTCATGCTGATGGTGGGTCCGCTCCTGCTGCTCGAGCCGGATCTGGGGGCATTCGTTGTCATCACCGTCATCATGATGGCGATACTGTTTTTGGGAGGTATGGACTTGAAGCTGTTCGCGGGGCTGACCGGTTTTCTGGTCATCTGCCTGTTGGCGCTGATCTGGATTGAGCCCTATCGCATGCAGCGGTTTTTTGGATTCATGGATCCGTGGGACGATCCCTACGGAAAAGGCTACCAGTTGAGTCATGCCTTGATTGCGTTCGGACGTGGCGAGTGGCTGGGTGTCGGTCTCGGTGGCAGCGTCGAAAAGCTTTTCTATCTGCCTGAAGCACACACTGATTTTCTGCTTGCGGTAATCGCGGAGGAACTTGGATTCATTGGAGTCATGACGGTAACGGTGCTGTTTGCGTTGCTGGTGATACGGGCGTTCGTAATAGGCCGTCAGGCGGCTGTGCGGGAGCGTCATTACTCCGCCCTGGTGGCGCAAGGTATCGGCGTATGGCTGGGAGTGCAAGCCTTAATCAACATGGGTGTGAACATGGGTGTATTGCCAACAAAGGGATTGACCCTGCCGCTGATGAGTTTTGGTGGCAGCAGTATTGTCGCCAACTGTATCGCGCTGGCGGTGCTGATACGGGTGGATTGGGAGAACCGGCAGTTGATGAAAGGCTATGCGGTATGAAAATAAAATCCAATCGCCCGGCCGATATGGAGATTTTATCTTGATCCCCACCATTCTCATCATGGCGGGAGGGACCGGTGGACATGTGTTTCCAGGACTGGCAGTGGCGGATTACATGAAGACGGCGGGTTGGCGTGTGGTGTGGCTGGGAACAGAGAGAGGAATGGAAACAACGCTGGCGCCGCAGCGAGGGTATGACATGGAGACTATCCGTTTCTCCGGTTTGCGCGGGAAAAACATTGCGACCTGGCTCACGTTGCCACTGCGTCTGTTGCGTGCGTTATGGCAAAGCGCCAGGGTGATACGTCGGGTGCGCCCCGACGTGGTGCTGGGCATGGGGGGATATCCTGCGTTTCCCGGCGGGTTGATGGCCTCTTTGCTGAACAAGCCGCTGCTCATACATGAACAGAATTCGGTTCCCGGCCTCGCCAACAGGATATTGGCGAAACTTGCCGACAGAGTCTTGCTGGGTTTCCCCGGTGTAATCAGAGGCGATAGGAAAGTGGTGTTTTCCGGCAACCCGGTGCGTAGTGAAATCAGCCAGTTGGAAGCGCCGGACAAAAGATACCCCGCGCGCAGTGGAAAATTGAAATTGCTGGTGATAGGCGGCAGCCTGGGTGCGCAAGCACTGAATACTATCGTGCCGCAGGCATTGAAACTGATTCCTGAAAAGCTGCGCCCGTTGGTGACGCATCAGGCGGGAACAAAGCACTTGGACGCATTGCGAAAGAATTATGCCGAAGCGGAAGTGGAAGGTGAACTGGTCACCTTCATTGAAAACATGGCAGCCCGCTACGCCGATAGCGATCTGGTGGTTTGCCGCGCCGGGGCGCTTACCATCGCCGAACTGACCGCTTCAGGCGTGGCAAGCATTCTGGTGCCTTTTCCGTATGCGGTAGATGATCACCAGACAAGTAACGCGAAATTCTTGAGTGACAAAAATGCGGCGGTGCTGCTGCCGCAGAATGAACTGACCCCGCAAGGACTGGCGGAGTTACTGATGGGGTTTACCCGCGAGACACTTCTGGAAATGGCGATGAACGCTCGCGAACTGGCGAAGCCGGACGCCACCCAGCTGGTGGCGGAAGCGTGCATGAGAATGGTAAAGGCATAAAAATGAGGCTAAAGAAATGAATAAAACCGATGTTCTTAAATCATCGCGTTTGCACCTCACATTTTGTTTATCCCGAATATGAAACATAAGGTCAAACATGTCCATTTTGTAGGCATCGGCGGCTCGGGTATGAGCGGGATAGCCGAAGTGCTGCTTAATCTGGGCTACCAGGTTAGCGGCTCGGACTTATCCGGTACCGCCATTACCCGGCGCTTGAAGAAACTGGGCGCGATTATTCATTCGGGCCATGCGGGTAGTCATGTGGCATCGGCGGACGCGGTCGTGACATCCACAGCGATCAGTCCGGACAATCCTGAAGTGATTGCCGCGCGCGAGCAAAATGTACCGGTGGTGCCGCGCGCCATCATGTTGGCGGAGTTGCTGAGATTGCGGCAGGGGATCGCCATCGCGGGTACGCATGGCAAGACAACTACCACAAGCCTGGTCGCCAGTATTCTCGCGGAAGCGGGAATGGATCCGACGTTCGTTATTGGTGGCAGGCTGGAAGCCGCTGGCTCTCATGCCAAACTCGGACGTGGCGAGTTTATTGTGGTCGAGGCCGACGAATCCGACGCCTCGTTCCTCTATTTGCAACCGGTGCTGGCGGTGGTGACCAATATAGATGCCGATCACATGGAAACCTACGGTCACGATGTCAGCAAACTTAAGCAGGCATTCGTTGATTTTTTGCAACACCTGCCTTTTTACGGTATGGCGGTATTGTGCGTGGACGATGCCAACGTACGCGAAATCCTGCCCGGCGTCACCAAACCCATCACGACTTACGGCTTGTCGGATACCGCGCAAATCCGCGCCGCCGATATTCGCCATAGTGAAGGCCAGATGCATTTTACCGCGCTGGTGGGCGTGAATGGCAAGACTCGCAAGCTCAAGATCATGCTGAATCTGCCGGGATTGCATAACGTGCAGAATGCGCTTGCGGCAATTGCCGTATGCAACGAAGTGGGCGTGACAGACGCCGCCATAATCAAGGCATTAGCAGGTTTCAGAGGGGTGGATCGGCGTTTTCAGCGCTACGGCGAAATCAAGCTGATAAGGAATGAGGCGCCGGGGAGTGGGAGTTTTACGCTGGTCGATGATTACGGTCATCACCCGGTAGAGATGGCGGCCACCATTGCGGCCGCGCGCGGCGCATTCCCTGGCAGACGGCTGGTATTGGCGTTCCAGCCGCATCGCTATTCCCGCACCCGTGACTTGTTCGAGGATTTCGTCAAAGTACTATCCACCACCGATATATTGCTATTGACGGAGGTTTACCCGGCGGGCGAAGCGCCCATCGTCGCGGCCGACAGCAAGTCGCTTGCGCGTGCGCTGAGAGTGCTGGGTAAGGTTGAGCCGATATTTGTCGAGACGGTGGATGAGTTGCCCGCCGCCATACATGGCGTGGTGCGGGAAAATGACATCGTATTGGTGATGGGAGCGGGATCGGTGGGAGGGGTGGCGCCTGATCTTGTAAAAGGACCGCAGGCCTGAGTGTGCCCACGGTCGCGTGAAAAAGACAGCAGGCGCCGCGTTTTTCTTCACAAGAGAAATTGTTACCGGATTCATGAATGGATATGTCAGAAATTAAATTAACTCACGGGTTGCGTGCCCTTCGCGGGGAGATACGCATGAATGAGTCGATGAAAAAATACACCTCCTGGCGCGCGGGCGGGGAGGCGGAGCGTATCTATATACCGGCTGATCTGGCCGATCTGGCTCAATTCATACGCGGCCTGCCAGAAAATGAGCCCGTTTATATGGTGGGTTTGGGCAGCAATCTGCTGGTGCGCGACGGCGGAGTGCGAGGCACCTTAGTCGTGCTGCATGCGCGGCTTAATGATCTGCGGCTGGAACAGCACAATAAGAATCACGGATTGATAGTCGCCGGGGCCGGTGTGGCCTGCGCGAAGGTGGCGCGATTCGCGGCATTGCACAGTCTGGCAGGTGCGGAGTTTTTGGCGGGCATACCCGGTACGGTAGGTGGAGCGCTGGCAATGAATGCGGGTTGTTATGGTGCCGAAACCTGGGGAATTGTCGAGCAGGTGCAAATACTCAGCCGCACGGGTCAACTGCGCGAACGCGTGCCTGGGGATTATGAGATTGGTTATCGGCATGTCATGTTAAAGCCGGAGACGAAGACTACGGATCAGAACGTGGAAAGCCTCTCCGTTGAGGAATGGTTTGTAGGGGGCGGGTTCAGATTGGCGAGCGGCGAAGATACGGCATCGCGCAAAAAGATCAAGGAATTGCTCACTCGGCGTATCAATGCTCAGCCATTGAATCTGCCCAATGCCGGGTCAGTGTTCCGCAATCCTCCGGGAGACCATGCGGCGCGGCTGATCGAGTCATGCGGGCTGAAGGGTTTTCGTATCGGCGGTGCGATGGTTTCGACCAGGCATGCAAACTTCATCGTAAACACCGGCGATGCCACGGCGGAGGAAATCGAAGCGGTGATCGCCATGGTACGTAAAACGGTGAAGGAACAGACCGGGATTGAGCTGGTGCAGGAAGTGCGAATCATCGGATCGCCGCTTGAATCCAGCCGGATTCAGAATTTCGCCGCTGACAGTCTCATCAGGAATGATTAATCATGAATAGCGCTGATTTCGGAAAAGTTGCGGTTTTGCTGGGCGGGCGTTCCGCCGAGCGTGAGATTTCACTCAAAAGCGGCAACGCCGTGCTGGATGCGCTACGGCGCCAAGGTGTGGATGCCCATCCGTTCGATCCCTCTGAACAGCACATGGAGGCGCTTTTGCAACAGGGCTTCAACCGGGCGCATATTGCCCTGCATGGGCGCTATGGCGAAGACGGCACCGTTCAGGGCGCTCTGGAGCTAATGGATTTGCCTTATACCGGCAGCGGGGTCATGGCGAGTGCGCTGGCCATGGATAAATGGCGTACCAAGCTGCTATGGCAGGCGGCGGGGATCAATACGCCTCGCCACATTTTGTTGAATGCCCAAAGTGACTTTGACGCGGTGGTAAAAGCGCTTGGTCTGCCGCTGATTGTCAAGCCATCCCGGGAAGGATCAACCATCGGCTTGAGCAAGGTCATGGCCGCGATGGACTTGCCTGCGGCCTATGAATCAGCGGCAAGGCACGATACCATGGTATTGGCGGAGCAGTTTATCGAAGGCATGGAGCTGACCGCCGCCATTCTTGGAGAGACCCCGCTACCTCTGGTACGGATACAGACAGCGGGTGGCTTATACG